>WTJX01000206.1 GCA_011524675.1 Cytophagales bacterium | reverse complement strand
AGCATGTAGTTTCGATTAATTACTAAAAAAGCTAACAGCTAATACCTAACAGCCAAAAGCTCATGAAAATTAAGAGGTAGTTAACCGAATGCTTACAAAGTAAAATAAGATGTAGTGCTAATTTTTAGTGCTTTGATAGTTTAGAGAGGAAGTTTGATTTTATGTGAACTAGCTTTTTCTCTAGTATATATGATTCTAAAATGACTTCAACGAAACGACAACTGCCTTATTATCAGTATGAAACGAAAAATTTATATGCAGCCCAAAATAAAACAACACAAAACGAATCTAAATCGAGTAATCTACGTATGAGTGATAGTGTAAAGCTTTGTTCAAATGAATATAGGCTATACTATAATACTAAATTCACCCCCCATTGAAAGAAGTATTTTTTACTATAGAAGCTGAAAAGCCTTCTGATATAGAGTACTCTGTGTTTTACTCTAAACAGAAGAATATCCTCTATGTATTTTGGAAAGGTACATCGGATTTGCCGTTGGATTTCACCATTGAAATCGTTACGAAACTGTTGGATTATATGAAAGAACAACAGATAGACTCATATATCAGTATTTCAAAAGAACATACTGGTCGTTGGGATAGTAGCAATGACTGGTTCTATGAAGAGGGTTTCCAAATGGCAAATGATGCAGGTATAAGACGTATTGCAAGCGTATTATCCGAAAGCGAATATGCAAACCTATCTCATCTTATTTCTCACTCTAAAATATCAATCAAAGTAGAGCGTAAATATGCGTATAAACTTTTTAATGATATTGATGAAGCAGAAGATTGGATCATCAAAGACCGCATGAAGTATAAAATAAAGAGACAGAATACCTAGAGTATAGAGTAAGGATGGTATTTATGTATCTGTTTGGCAAATTAGGAGTTGGCTTTTAGCCTTTAATGGTTAGCATTTACTTTCGTATTGCTTTGAAGAAATTATCTAGTATCTGCTTACATTCATCTGCACGAATACCTGTAACTAATGCTGTAGATGGATGTAATAAGCTGGGTTTTACACGCGAAAAGCCTCTTTTTTCATCGGAAGCACCATAAACTACTTTTCCTATTCTTGACCAAAACAGTGCTCCTGCACACATAGGACATGGTTCTAAGGTTACATACAAGGTACAATCCTCTAAGACCTTACTTCCTATATAGTTTGAAGCCGATGTTATGGCTATGAGTTCAGCGTGTGCCGTAGCATCTGTTAGTTTCTCTACTTGGTTGTATGCTCTAGCAATGATTTGTTCTTCGCAAACGATTACCGCACCTACGGGGACTTCACCTTCTTCTCTCGCTTTCTGTGCTTCTTTCAAAGCCTCTCCCATATAATGATCGTCACTGAATACTGAAAACATAGGCTTGTTTATATTTTTGTTTACCTACTAATGCTAGAGTTTTGTGGTGTTAAAGTGTAATAGAAGGCTTTGCATAACTAAAATGTTGTATTACGCTGAATAAGTGCGAAAGACGGTTTTGCAAAGCCTTCTAAGGCATAATAAATCCTTATGCCTTATGTCTTATATTATTATTCTAGAATGACACACTTATTTGTTTGAAGATCTGCTTCTACAGATTTGAATTTTACTCCTTCTTTGATAGAACCGTCTATATATTGTACTTTGACTTTGTCGTTTCTACCATATACTTTTTGTGATGCTCTAGGCGTTGGCTTGGCTTCTTCTTCATAACTTTCGGAAGATGAGTTGCTACCTACAGCAGCTGGTACTTCAGCTTTGCTTTCCTTGGTTTTGCTTCTTTTTTGTTGCCTTGCCTCTTGTATATTTTCTGGCTCAGAAACGGCTATATCACACTTCATGAGAAATGAGATAATACCTTCATTTATTTTGAAAATTAATTTTTTGAACAACTCAAAACCTTCAAACTTATAGATGAGTAAAGGGTCTTTTTGCTCAAAAGTAGCATTTTGTACAGACTGTTTTAAGTCATCCATATCTCTCAAATGCTCCTTCCACATAAAATCTATGATAGATAATGTAGCATACTTTTGCGTAGCATCTACCATTTCTTTGCCTTGGCTCTTTATTGCTTTTTGCAAGTTACATACAACATTGATATGTCGCTGTCCATCACTCAAAGGAACTACTACATTTTCTATGACCGCCCCTCTATCTTTGTCTATACGTTTGAATGTTCTCAGCGTACTTTCTGATACTACTTCGTTTTTACGTTTAAATTGTTTGAGTGCCTTGTCAAAGAGCAATCGCGTCAATTCGTTTTCTTTGGTTTTGAGAAATTGTTCTTGGTTGAATCCAGGATCCATACCCAATGCTCCAATGACACTTAGCTCAAAGTTATCATAATTGTTTGACTCTTTTCCATTGATGACTAGCTCTTCACACAAATCATAAAGCGTATTTAGAATGTCTAATTCTAACCTATCTCCATAAAGTGCGTTTCTTCTTTTCTTGTAGATGACCTCTCTTTGAGAGTTCATGACATCGTCATATTCTAGGAGTCTTTTACGTACACCAAAGTTGTTTTGCTCTACTTTCTTTTGTGCCTTTTCTATAGATTTGGTGATCATAGAGTGTTGCAACATTTCTCCTTCTTCAAACTTGAGACGATCCATTGTTTTGGCTATTCTATCAGATTTGAAGAGTCTCATAAGGTCATCTTCTAGACTTACGTAGAACTGTGAGCTACCTACGTCTCCTTGTCGTCCTGCTCTACCTCTTAGCTGTCTGTCTATACGTCTTGATTCGTGTCTTTCTGTACCTACTATGGCTAGTCCTCCCGCAGCTTTTGACTCTTTGGTCAGCTTGATATCAGTACCACGTCCTGCCATGTTGGTCGCTATGGTTACAGTACCAGGTTTTCCTGCTTCTGCTACTACATCTGCTTCCTTGGCGTGCTGCTTAGCATTGAGTACTTGATGTTTTATCTTTCTCAGCTTAAGCATTTTGCTTAGTAGTTCGGATATCTCCACGGAGGTTGTACCTAAGAGTACAGGTCTTCCTTCCTTGGTCAATGCTACCACTTCTTCAATGGCTGCATTGAACTTTTCGCGCATGGTCTTATAAACCTTGTCTTGTCTGTCGTCTCTTTGGATAGGCTTGTTAGTAGGGATAACTACTACATCTAGCTTATAGATCTCCCATAGCTCACCCGCTTCTGTTTCTGCTGTTCCTGTCATACCACATAGTTTGTGATACATACGGAAATAGTTTTGCAGGGTAACGGTAGCATATGTTTGCGAAGCACTCTCTACTTTTACGTTTTCTTTGGCTTCTAGCGCTTGGTGTAGTCCGTCCGAGAAGCGACGACCGTCCATGATACGACCTGTTTGCTCATCTACGATCATTACTTTACCATTCATGACCACATATTCGGTGTCCTTTTCAAAAACGGTATAGGCTTTGAGCAACTGGTTGATGGCATGGAGTCGCTGTGACTTTTGTGAATAGTCTTTAAGTAACTCGTCTTTTTTCTTTAATTTTTCTTCTGCTGAGAGGGCTACATCTTTTTCGATTCCGTCTATAGTGGTAGAAATATCCGGCAAGACAAAATAGTCTGACATTCCTCCACTTTGGTTAGCGATCAAGTCTGTACCTTTTTCTGTTAGTTCTGTTTGATTGCTTTTTTCGTCAATGGTAAAGAACAAAGGTTCATCTGCCTCTGGCATTTTCTTTTGGTTCTCTGCAAGGTGCTCATTTTCCACTTTTTGCAGTAATACTTGCATCCCTGGCTCACTTAGAAACTTGATGAGAGGTTTACTCTTTGGCAATCCTCTGTAAGCTCTGAACAAAGGTAATGCAGCTTCTTTTTCGTTACCTTCTTTGATAAGCTTTTTAGCTTCTACTAAGTAGTCGTGGCAGAGTTTCTTTTGTTTTTCTACTAGCTTAGAGATAAGTGGTTTTAGCTCATGATATTCATGCGTGTCTTCTCCTGCTGGTACTGGTCCAGAGATGATGAGAGGGGTACGAGCGTCATCTACTAATACTGAATCTACCTCATCGACCATAGCAAAGTGATGTCTCACCTGTACTATTTCGTCTTTTTCGCTAGACATATTATCTCTCAGATAATCAAAGCCAAACTCATTATTAGTACCATAGGTGATGTCTGCTTGGTAAGCAGCGATTCTTTCGGGCGAGTGGGGTTGGTATTTGTCAATACAGTCCACGCGCATACCGTGAAACATAAAGATTGGCGCCATCCATTCCGAGTCCCTTTTGGCAAGGTAGTCGTTTACTGTTACTACGTGTACTCCTCTCTCTGCCAAGGCATTGAGGTATGCTGGCAAGGTAGCAACTAATGTTTTTCCTTCTCCTGTAGCCATCTCCGCTACTTTACCTTGGTGTAGTGCTATGCCACCTATGAGCTGTACATCGTAGTGTACCATCTCCCATACTACATTGTTACCTGCAGCTGTCCATTCGTTTTTCCAAACTGCCTCATCTCCTTTGATCTCTACACAATCATAAGATTCAGCTACAGCTCTATCTTTGTCCGTCGCTGTTACAACCAATTGTTTGTTGTTGGTCAGCCTACGAGCGGTTTCTTTGACTACTGCAAATGCCTGTGGTAGTACATCCATCAAGACTTTTTCTAGCTCTTCATTTCTTTTTTCTTCGAGCTTATCTACTTTGTTGTAAAGCTCTTCTTTTTGGTGAATGTCAAGACTAGCGTCTTCTTCTACGTTTTTCTTGATATCGGCTATTTGAGTATCAATAGAGCTTAATGCTTTATTGATTTGTGCTTTTATCTCTCCTGTTTTTGCTCTCAGCTGATCGTCTGTGATGCTCGACAGTTTTTCAAATTCTTGGTTTACTTTTGTAACGTAAGGCGTAATTTCCTTAATATCTTTGGATGCTTTGGTGCCAATGATTTTCCCTATTAGTTTCAACATAACTTATCCTCATTTTTAGCAGGCTTTAAAGATAAGTGTTTCGAAAGAATATTTGAGCGAAAAGTTTCAAAAAGTGTGGGATTGTTAATAGAGGAAAAGAAAAAGCTTACTGATAGGGGGTAGGATAGGTAGGCTAAGGGATTATTTAGTGTCGCTATCATTTCAAAAAAATAGAACGATTAGGATCATGAGGGTGATAAAAATCAAAAGACGAAATTTGTCTTTTGATTTTTATATGCTTTCTGATAGCTGAATCTTTGTTAAAGATTGTAGGGTTATTTTATGAAATTCAAGATTTTTTCATCCATTGGCTTCACACGGCTAGGCAAAAAAGCTTCAATTTTTCCTTTTTCATTAATCAAGTATTTGCAAAAATTCCACGATGGCTTTTCTTCATTGCTACCATTCAAAGATTTTGAAATCAACCATTGATAGATGGGGTGTGCGTCTGCTCCTTTAACATCTATCTTGGAAAACATCTGAAAGCTTACGCCATAATTTTTTTGGCAAAAATTTGAGATTTGTTCATTATTGTCAAACTCTTGTCCTCCAAAGTTGTCAGAAGGAAAGCCTAGAATTACGATTTTATCTCCATAAAGCTCATGTAGTTGTTGTAAATCTTTATATTGCTTTGTGTATCCACACTTAGAAGCTGTATTCACAATAAGAAGCTTTTTACCTTTGTAGTCACTAAAATGAATAGTCTTTCCATCAAGGGTTTTTGCCTCATAATCGTATAATGATTTTGATTCTGTCATGCTCATGTTTAAAACGAAGAGTAATTGAAATAATAACATAGTTTTTGTATTTAGTGATTTTAACAAAAGTAATTAAAAAGTGTTTTTTGTTTGTGTAAAGAATTAACCAATAAGGTAGTTCATACTCATCAAATAATACTTTTCGTACCTGACAGGTGCTGATGTGCCATAAGTGCAGCTGCTTCGCCCGACGCCATCGCGGCATGTAAAGAAGCGTTTAGCTGGTGGTCCCCTGCTATTGCAATGCCTTCTGTAATCAGTGTTGCTGTAGGCTCGATATTGCATTGAATGTTTTTTATGCTTGGCAAAGCATGGGGTATAGGGTAGTGCTTTAAGAACGTAAGGTTTTTGATGTCAAATACAGATTCCAATTCTTTTATACTTTCGCTTATCAATTCTTCTAATGTATACTCATGTTGTTTTACGATAGTGATAGAAAGTAGCTCTTCATGTCCTTGACTACTTGTTTCTATGCTAGCGCTATAAAATATATTGTTGACCAAGCATTTTGGATGCTTGTTTAACCCAATAATCGCTTGTTGAATATTACGTTTGGGTACGGTGAAATATAATGTAT
>WTJX01000423.1 GCA_011524675.1 Cytophagales bacterium | reverse complement strand
TGCATCAATGCCTCACGGAATTTGTATTGCCCTATGCTCTTTTCTATCAGTTGAGGGCTTTCGTTGATTTTTTGAATTACCGCATGTTCATGGTCAAAAAGCTCTCCCTTGGCTGGTACTTTACCTTTGAAATATTTGTGTGTAAGCACTACCGTACGGTTGATGAAGTTACCAAAGATGGCTACCAACTCACTGTTGTTGCGTGTCTGAAAATCTTTCCATGTAAAGTCGTTGTCCTTTGTCTCAGGAGCATTGGCACACAGCATATAGCGTAGTACATCTTGCTTGTCGGGGAAGTCCTCCAAATACTCATGCAGCCATACCGCCCAATCTCTCGACGTAGATATTTTATCGCCCTCCAAGTTCAAAAACTCATTGGCAGGTACATTTTCGGGTAATACATAGTCTCCATGCGCTTTGAGCATAGAAGGAAAAATCACACAGTGAAATACGATATTATCTTTACCAATAAAGTGAATAAGGCTAGTATCTTCTCCTTTCCAGTAGTCTTCCCAATTTTTGCCTTCTGCTGCTGCCCATGCTTTGGTAGCAGAGATATAACCGATAGGCGCATCGAACCATACGTACAATACTTTTCCGTCTGCTCCCTCTACAGGCACCGGCACACCCCAGTCAAGGTCGCGTGTAACGGCGCGAGGCTTCAAGCCTTGATCTAGCCACGACTTACATTGTCCTACTACATTAGACTTCCAATCTTTATGCTCTTTGAGTATCCAATCCGACAGCCATGCCTCGTGCTTATCTAAAGGCAAGTACCAATGTTTGGTTTTTTTCTTAACAGGCACAGCACCACTCAAGGCGGATATAGGATTTTTTAATTCGGAAGGGCTAAGGGTAGAACCACATTTTTCGCATTGATCGCCATAGGCTTCGGGATTACCACAGTGAGGACATTCCCCTTTGATGTAGCGGTCAGCCAAAAACTGCTTTGCTTCCTCATCGTAGAGCTGTTCGCTCTCCTGTACTACAAAGTCGTCTTGTGCATATAATTTTTTAAAAAAGTCTGCTGCTGTCTCTTTATGAATGTCAGAAGAAGTACGGTCGTAGATGTCGAAGGTCATCCCAAAGCGTTCAAAAGAATCTTTGATCTGCTCGTGGTACTTATCTACTACTTGCTGTGGGCTACAGTTTTCTTTTTTTGCTCTGATGGTGATAGGCACACCATGCTCATCTGAGCCACACACAAATACCACATCCTCACCTTTGAGTCGTTGGTATCTTGCAAAAATATCCGCAGGAATATACACCCCCGCCAAATGCCCTATATGCACAGGCCCGTTGGCATAAGGCAAGGCAGCAGTAATCGTAAACTTCTTAGACATAGTGTGTCAGGATTTTAGTTATAGTATCGACTGCAAATATAGAAAAAGCTATCAATTAACGGTGGAGGAGGGATTGTTTTTTAGTTGTTGCTTCTTACGTCTCTACGTCTTTATGTCAATACGTCGGTATGTCAATACGTCGGTATGTCCTTAGAATGAGTCCATAGTCGATGGTCGATAGTCCATGAGTTTTTAGCAGTTAGCTCTTATGTTTGACTTTTGTTATTTGTTTTTTGGTATTTTCACTCATCACTCATACCTCAAAATCCATAACTCAATTCTAATCACTATTAACCCTTCATTTTTTAATTTCTTCATTCCTCGTGAATAAAGGCATACAAAACAAAGTTTAAACATTATTCATTTTTAATTATTAATTAGAAGATGAATACTACTCCTTATGATCCAGTAAGATAGTGTTGATATATAATTCTCCTCTATTTCCATTATGTCCATCATACCCATCATCGCCCCTAGGTCCTCGGGCAGGAAACAAAATGTCGAAGGCGCGTCGTTTTCCTTCTATATAATCTAAACCGCCTTTTCCACCACTTCCACCACTTCCACCTTTACCTCCTTTATTTATTATTTCAATATCTTTAATGAAGTAAGCAATTCTTTCGTCAATATTTATAGTGCAATTTCCGCCGTCTCCACCGTGTTTACCGTTTTCTCCATTTTCACCTCTTTCTCCACGGGGATGAGAAGGACAGCCATTAGCGCCTTTACCTCCATTACAACCATCTTCGCCATCACCACCAGAAATGTCAAAGTATAAATGTGATGAATTTGGCTTGAAAAAAAACGCTTTATCAAAATATTGATTTTTTATTTTTATGTGTCCTAGCGTATCACATACATAAGCTATGCTCAATTGAAGATCAGATGCGTCTATATCTCTTCTTTTAGTCCAATAAAAGTGCCTAGACTTAGTTTTATACTCAGCTCCTCCTTTCAATATGAACCTTCTATTAAGGTTGAAATTGAAATTTATTTTCTGCTCTATTCTTTTTTTATCTAAGTAAAATATGATTTTTCCATATGTTTTTTTCAACCCATCATAAGAGCAATTTGGTGCTGATATCAACCCGTTTTCAATAGATAAGTTTTCTAAAGAAAAATCAATGTCATGCCTATCAAGCATGAAAAGAAAACGATTACTATTGTAATTGTATTCTTCTCCATTTTTGAGTGTTAATTTAAAATCGAATTTTGATGTATCTCCAAAAGTAAAAGTTGGTGAAACTATAAGCTTTATATCGTCAATCTCTAGAAACGAAATAGTGTCTGTTTTTTTGATTTTTTTGTTTTTGGGGTGATGATATGAAACAACTATTTGGTTATTGTTTTTTTCTAATAATTTCTTATTAGTAACCAAAATAGCACGCCAAAAATTGCCGCTTTTATCTGAACCGATTTCAGCCCCTTTTACGGAGAAATAAAATTTTTTAGAGCGGAATAACTTTTTAAAATAGTGCCCTCTTTTTTTGATTTTGCCCTTTTTGGTGTCATATGTTAACCCAAAAGATAAGGTGTCATGATCGAAAAGTTTTGTTTCTGGATTTAACACAAATTCTACATTAGATTGAGAGTATAGCGTACTAACAAAAAAGTAAAGAATAGTTAAAAAAAATATTTCCCTCATTTTATTATGGTTTTATTTAATAGTTCTAAATTCAATATAATGTAAAATTGATTTTAATGATCGAATTTTAGTGGTTTTTTTAGTTGGGATTTAGTAAGGAGACTGGGAATTCTTTAATATGGTTGCTTCTTTTTTAAAATAAAATATGGCTTTACATAACTAAGGTTTTGTGCTTAGTCAAAGCTTTCAAAATTTCAAACCCGCAGTTAACTGAGTGTAAATGAGAATTTCAAAATGTTGTATAACGTAGAATAAGTGTAAAAGATGGTTTTGCAAAGGCTTCTAAAAATTATACTATTTATCACCTCAATTATTAATTCTTCATTATACATTATTAATTAAAGAATACCACTTTCGTGGGATAAAATCCTGCTGTTAACGTCTTTATGAGTCCATAGTCTATGGTCGATAGTCCATAAACTTTTAGCATTTAGGAGTTGGCTATTAGATGAGAATGTCGTAAATAGTCTATTGCCTAATCGTACATTAAAATCGTTGTACTTTGTACCTCATACCTTGTACTTTTTTATTCCTATGTCTTATAATCTCAAAATCTTGAAATCTAATGCTCATAAAGGTAATTGATTTCATCTTCTAACAAGACTCTATCATAAATGCGAAGGTCGTCAATTACTCCTAAAAAACCGTGTACATACAGACCGCCATGGTTATAGAGTGGTAAATCGCCTATAGCTAAACTTGATGAAATCCAATCAATTTTGTTAGTCTCGAATTTAACACCTTGCAAAACTGAGTTTATATAAATTTTCTGAACTTTTGATTCATCTCTAGTAAAAATAATATTTACCCACTCATCAATATTTATCCTCTTGTTAGCATTAAAGACATGGGATTCTGAAACATGATTTCTGAAAGAAAAATGCGGGTAATTATTATGGTTAAGTTTTAAGACTAAATCTTGTTCAGCAACATTGTTAGATTTATTCAAAATATACATAAAGGTCTTTACTGTACCAGCTTTTACCCATACTGAAAAAGAAAAACGGTCAAGAAAGTTGATTTTATCATGCTTAGGAATGTCAATAATATCTGTTCCATCAAAATCATAGGCTGAATTTAGATGTCCATGTCTGTCTGTAGTAAGTTCTGCTCCGCTGTTTACACCGTGATAGTCATTTCCACTTTCATCGTTTGCATTCCCGTTAAAAGGATAGTATGCCAATAATCCCTTTTTTAGTTGTGTTTCAATACCAATGTGTACTTTTGCTTTGAGACTGATTTTGTCGTTTGTTGCAGTATTTGTAATTATAATGTTGGTTAAGTCTTCAAAGCTTGTCAGTTGATTTCGGTCAACGCTAATTGTTATGATAGAGGCATTCGTTCCAACTTCCTTGTCAACACTTAGCCATGACGCGTCTTCTTCTATGCTCCATAGTAAGTTTTCTCCTCCCGTATTTATTATTTGAAAGGATAATTGAGTTTGACTACTGTCAAAGTCTAAGGTTAAGCTATCCGTAAAGCGTTCAGAAGTAACATTCAGAATAGCAGGTGATGGCGTTAGGATAATGTCTGCCTTTACTGTTTTGCCTGCTATAATTTCAATGTTTTCTTTTTTGCTATAATACTTTGGGTGAAAAACTTCTAATTCATACTCTCCTTCTTTCACGTTCTCCAAAACAAACTTACCAAAGCTATCGCTTACCATAGCTGTACTAGCAAAATCTATTTCTGCATTTGAAACAATACTCAATTTATCTTCTGAGTCTAAAGCGTAAACTTGCCCTTCAATATTCCCTTCGGTAGGCAGAGGTTCGTCTCTATTCTTTTGGCATGAAAGAAAAAAAACGAATACAAGAAAAACGAAAAGACAATGCTTTGTATCCATATTACCTTAAGTATTTTGTTTAGTTGTTAAATTTAATAAAATATTTATGTACTCTGTTGTCAATCGTCGAATTGTAAATTGAAACCTTCATTTTTCATTCTGCATCATTTATTATTAATTAGTTTGCGCCACTTTCGTGGAATAAAATCCTGCTGTTAACGTCTTTATGTCATAATGAGTCCATAGTCTATGGTCGATAGTTCATAAGCTTTTAGCATTTAGGAGTTGGCTATTAGCTGAGAATGTCGTAAATAGTTTATTGCCTAATCGTAAATTAAAATCGTTGTACTTTGTACTTCGTACCTTGTACTTTTTTATTCCTATGTCTTAAAATCTTAAAGTCTCACTTTTATCCTCCAATCAGATTAGAAGAGATGACAAAGTTGGTAAAGTAAGCAAGGCATACAAGCCCTACAATGTACTGGAAAAAGAGGTACAGTACAGCTCGCTTTTTTTTAAAGTTAAATTCTGATGTGTCCATTTTAAGCCCAAAAAAGATAAGGCAAGTATAGAAAAAGGATAACGCAAATTGTTTGTAGTTGAACTTTTTGTCTCTGTCAAAGTTTTTTGGGAGTGCATCTACAATTCTTTGAATTTTGTATGCTTTCAATAGTTGCGGAAAGAAAAGCCAGTTACAAAGGCTAAAGAAGCTTAAAAAAATACCGATATGTATAAAAATATACCACTTGGCATAGCCGTAGTCATGCCATACACGATTGATCCAGTTGAGTACCATGTTTAACCCATGAGAAAAAGTAGAATCGTAGGGGTTTTGGGTAAAGAGAAAAGCTTTGTATTCTTTGTCTAAGCTTTCGTAGCTAGTGGTGTAGCCACGCTCTTTAAAGTTTTTTAATAACTTTTGGTAAACAATATCTAATTCTTGAAAATGTTGTTTCGATAGTACGCTATCAGGTTTTAGGATTTGAAAATTGTTGTAAGTGAAATAGAATTTTTCTATAGGTACATTTCTCAAATCTATTTTACATTTACGTCCTTGAGTAGCTTTGGCAGAATCTAAAACACATGTACTAAGGTCTATTTCCTTTGCTGCTTTAGTTCCATAGAAAATGAGTGTATCTGGTAATGTTGAACGGATAAAATCAGTTTTTTCTAAAAATTCAGCATTGCTAAAATTAGCTATGTTTGAAAATTTCACATCGTTAAAATCAGTTAATCCAGAAAAAATAGTCTTATTAAAATTAGCTACGTTTGAGAATTGGGCATAACTAAAATCAACCTTACAAGTAAATGATGCATTATCAAAATTAGTTGTATTAGAAAATTTTATACCTCTAAAGCTTGTAGTGTCTTTGAATTTGGCAGATCTAAAATTAGCTATATTTGTAAATTGAGTCATGAAAAAGTCAATACTCTTAAAAAAATGAACGTCTATAAAATTAGCTACGTTTGAGAACTGGGCATCGCTAAAAACAGCTGTGTCTAAAAAGTAAGTG
>WTJX01000132.1 GCA_011524675.1 Cytophagales bacterium | reverse complement strand
GAATGACGATAAAATTAGGCTTTTTGGCGTGTACTTGTATAGCGATACCTAAGAGGAAAATAAAAAGTAAGGAATGTAGTAAAGTTAACAAAAGTACTTAGTGGTTTTCTCAACAGGAGGAAAACCTAATACCTTATTTAGTATCAAGAGGTGGTTTACCAAAAGGATACCTTTAATGACTTTTCTCATAGTTCGAGTACCAAAGCATGTCTTTTCTTATTTGTCTTCGTTATGACTTTTTTTGTGCTTAACTTTGTGTTTTAGACTAAATTGCTTACAATCAATGTGTTTTCTGTTTAGGTAGCATTTATTCATTAGTTAAATATGCAGTTGTTCTACTATTTTTGGATAACTGTTTATATGTTTAAGCTTTCTTTAAACGACAGAAAATTAAAAATTCCCCCTCAATTAAAACGATAATTCCTTTTTAAGATTAAAACCATGATGTTAACCCCAAAAAAAGATCTAAACGAGCTTTTCGATATGGAAATAGACGACTATAAAGGGGATGCTTACTTTATTTCGGGGCTTACTACTCCTTATCTCTTGATCTCTATGGTTAAGAGCACCAGTTGTCCTTTTTGTATGCTACGGTTTATAGAGTTGAATATGGAAGCTGAAAAGTTAAAGCAAGCAGGAGTGAGTGTATGGGTGTTTTTTAATGATACTAGTGAAAGCTTAAGACAAAAGTTTACTTCTTACTCTAAACCGATTAGTGAAAATTTACGCATCTTTGGCGCTGCCCAAGAGTCCATAAGGACGTTTTTTAATTTCAAAAAAGACTATTTTGCTATGTTCAAAACCATTCAATCCATGGAGCAAGCAAAAGTAGTGTTTAAAAATATAGGCACAAAAAGCTTAAAAACACTCAAAGACCCAAGCTTACCGGGAGACTTATTGTTATCTACTAAAGGAGAGATATTACTTAGCCATGCCAGTAAAAATTTTTCAGATCACATCATGGTAGTTGATATCATAAACAAAGTAAAAGGGTAGGAGATAGTCTAAATGAAAATTTAAAAACCTTTACTATCTCTCTGATAACAAAAGAGACAAAGTACAAGTGGAGCAGAATTAGTAAACTAGTATAAACTTAATATCTTTTAAGTATTGTTGGATGACTACTTATTTAAAAATAGGTGTTAATTAGACATTTGTTGTGATTTACTTATTGTATTTTGTACATTGTGAAAAATTAATAATTAAAGCATGAAAATAGTTATGAGCGTAATGTTAATGGCTTTTTCAATTTGGAAATATAAAGTTAAAGGTTGAACGAGAAAAGTTGAAGGTTGAGTCTAACTCACAAGACAATGCTTATAACGTAAAACGTAGAACCTATAATTTAAAACGTATATAAACCCATGAAAACTTACATATATATATTATTATCATTTATCATCTTTCATACCCAAGTCTTAGCAAAAGATGATGCGTCAGAAAACCTTTTACGTTTATGGTATCAAGAGCCTGCCCTAGTGTGGGATGAAGCACTACCAATAGGTAATGGAAGACTGGGAGCAATGATTTATGGAGGTGTAGCAAAGGATGCGATACAGTTTAACGAAGAAACTTTATGGACGGGACAGCCACATGATTATGCTCGTAAAGATGCTTATAAACAATTAAACACAATACGTCAGTATTTAAATGAAAATAATCAAAGCAAAGCACATCAATTGGCAAATGCAAAGTTTATGTCAACACCGATAGGGCAACAAGCCTATCAGCCTTTTGGTAATATTTTGCTTGAGTTTCCTGACCATACAAATGCAACAAATTATCAAAGAGACTTGTCTTTGAGTGATGCACTAGCGACAGTATCTTATCAAGTAGGTACAGTAAGCTACAAAAGAGAATTTATTGCCTCTGCACCTGACAATGCTATTATTATTCATTTGTCTGCTTCTCAGAATGCCGCTTTAAATTTTACCGTGGGTATGGATTGTCCTCATATTAGTAAGCAAATTACAGTAGAAGGTAAGCAACGTATAGTATTGTCTGGCAAAGCAAATAATTACACTGGTAAACCAAATTATCCTAGTAGCAAAATAAATTTTGAATCTATCTTATATATCGAAAACGAAGGTGGAGAATTGATAACCGAAGGCAATAAGGTCAAAGTGAGTAATGCGACCAATGTAACACTGAAGCTAGTGGCCGCGACCAGTTTTGTAAACTATCACGATATTAGCGCAGACCCTCATCAAAGATGTACTAGCTATTTGGATAAAATCATAGATAAAGATTTTGCTAAAAGTAAGCAACAGCACATCCAAGACTATAGCCAGTTTTTTGATCGAGTAACCATAGATTTGGGGCATTCAGCACTATCTCAGCGACCTACAGACAAACGTTTAGACTCATTCAATACAGATGAAGATCCTCATATGATTTCACTATTGTATCAGTATGCCCGTTATTTGTTGATAGCTACTTCAAGACATGGGACACAACCTGCTAACTTACAAGGGATTTGGAACGATAAACTCTCTCCTCCCTGGGAAAGTAAATATACCATTAACATTAATACCGAAATGAATTATTGGCTTTCGGAAATGACTAATTTATCTGAGCTGTCCGAACCTTTATTTCAAATGGTCAAAGATATTTCTGAGACAGGAAGAGGAGTAGCCAAAGAGCATTATAATGCTAGGGGATGGGTAACACATCACAATACAGATTTGTGGAGAGGAGCAGCTCCTATAAACAATGCTAACCACGGAATATGGGTAACAGGAGGTGCTTGGTTGTCTCAGCACTTGTGGACGCATTATGAATACACACATGATAAAGCGTTTTTAGAGGAGTTTGCCTATCCTATTTTGAAAGAAGCATCATTGTTTTTTGTAGATTTTTTAGTGCCAGATCAAAAGAATCCTTCCTATTTGATTAGTGGGCCTAGTAATAGTCCAGAGCAAGGTGGTTTGGTCATGGGGCCTACGATGGATCATCAGATCATTAGGGATTTGTTTTCAAATACTATAGAGTCAGCTCAATTACTTAAAAAAGACAAAGACTTAGTGGCTTTATTAAAGGAGAAGCGTAGCAAAATATCACCTAACAAAATAGGTCGTCATGGTCAGTTACAAGAATGGACAGTAGATAAAGATAATCCAAAAAATCAACACAGGCATGTGTCGCATTTGTGGGGCTTACACCCAGGAAGAGAAATTCATCCTCTTACAACTCCTAAGCTAGCAGAAGCATGTAAAGTAACTCTTGCGCACAGAGGGGATGCCGGTACAGGTTGGTCAAGAGGTTGGAAAATAAATTTTTGGGCAAGGCTTTTAGATGGAGACCATACTTTTTTGATGTTGAAAAGCCTCATCGTACCTGCTGCTTATAAAGGTACTGACAAAAGAAGAGGCGGAGGGTTGTATTATAATATGCTATGCGCCCATCCTCCTTTCCAAATAGATGGTAACTTTGGTGCTACCTCTGGTATTACCGAGATGCTGTTGCAGTCGCACCTAAGAGATGAAAACAATAATTATTTCCAAGATATATTACCAGCTTTACCTACAGCCTTAGCTCAAGGTGAGATCACAGGTATAAAGGGTAGGGGAGGCTTTGAGTTTTCTATCAAGTGGAAGAATAATACTTTAGAACAAGTGGAAGTAACATCTCTTTATGGAAGTTATTTGAACCTAAGGTATAAAGGAAAAGTAGTTTCACGGAAAACCAAGAAGGGCAAGAAAATGACTTTTGTAGCTTCTGATTTTAAGTAACTTTTAGTTAAACGACATTGGTTTTTTACTCCTAATGTACAGTTATGCGTAGTGCGGAATTGAAAAGTAAGAACCTTTCAGTATCGTAGAACGTGAGCAAAAGCTTTCTTTTGATGTTAATTTTTCTTTTCTAAGCATTAAAAGGAAGCTTTGACGTGTAGGTAATTACACTTTTTCGTCTATTACTCAACTCCGTATTACATATAGCTCTTGTCGTCTGTAGCTTTTCTTTTAAATCTAAGTGCTTTAACATTTGTTCTGCTATTTTTTCGACAACATTTACAGGAACGCTATTCCCAAATTGCCGATATGCTTGAGTATCTGAAACTGGTATCTTAAAGGTATCGGGGAAACCTTGGAGTCTTGCACATTCCCTTGGTGTAAGTTTTCTTGGGTTTTTATTTTTCTGTTCGATAAGAATTTCACTTCCGTCTTTGTAATACCTTGCTGATAAGGTGTTTGTATATTCAGATTGTTCGTTTACTATACCGTAACCAAACCCTTTTCCTTTTAATTTATTTTCACGTTTCCTCCTTTGGTGTCCTTCCCATAGTCTATTAGATATTGTGTATTTGTCATCTACTTCGTTTTCAAGAATTTCGCCTACAAAGGTTGGTTCATAAGTCGGTTTTGGGAAGCTAAATTTGATATTTTCGTCAAGAAAACCAACAATGTATATACGTTCTCTATTTTGAGGCAGTCCGAAATCTCTTGCCCGAAGAACTTGGTATTGAACGTTGTTATAGCCAATCTTTTTTAGGTGTTCTAAGATAATCTTTAGTGTTCTTCCTTTGTCATGACCTTTCAACTGTTTTACATTTTCTAAGAGAAAAGCTTGTGGTCTTTTATGGGTTAAGATTCGTTCAATATCAAAGAATAAGGTTCCTCTAGTGTCCAAAAATCCTTTTTTTAAACCTGCCTGTGAAAAAGGTTGACAAGGGAATCCAGCAAGTAGAATGTCATGATTAGGGATGCACTCTTCTTCAATTTTGGTAATATCCCCATGAACTTCAGATTCATTGTAATTTTCTAGGTAAGTCTGAACAGAATATTTATCCCATTCACTTGTAAAAACGCAATCAACATTATTATCAGAAGCTCTTTCAAAACCTAGTCGAATGCCTCCAATTCCTGCAAATAGATCTATTATCTTGATTTTTCTATTCATCTTTCCAAAATTTTAAGATGGAAGGTATTTCTTCAAATAGGTATTCCTCAAAGCTTATGATATTTTTCATCCCTTTAAGTTTTTCAGATTCAGCAACCCAGTCGTAAGTCACAATTATGATATTGTGATTATTCATTTCTTGAGCTTTACTTTTAGAGATATCTTCGTCTGCAGTTAATAAATGTATTTCAGGAATTTTTGTTCGTTCAATTTCTTCTGCTACTTCTTGCCATCTCTCTCTCAAAGAAGTTTTCATTGTACCAATTATGGTCTTGTTTCTTCTTTTCTCATATGCTTCAATGCTTGGCAATATGGAATCAACTTTTTTTCCTAAGCCAAGTTCTGTGAATGTTTTTCTTCCAACTTTTCCTTGGGAATCAAAAGAGTAGTTTAAGCAGTCGTACACTTTATAAACAATTGACTCGAAAGTCTTTCCTGCTCTTGAACGTCTAGAGTTTGTATTGCTTAAAGCAACCTTGTAGATGTAAGGATAAACACGACCTGAATACTCCCCACAAACCTTTATGATTTGGTCTTTTAGCTCTTGGTCTTTTAGACTTGAAAAGTCTTGATTTAATAGAGCATCGATTATCTGTTTAGGAGTATCTAGAATCTTGTGCAAGTCTTGCATTAAGATGATATTGAACTCCACTTCATCACTAAGGTATTCTTTCCAAACGATCTTTCTTAATTCAGAAATGGATTTACTAACTTCTTTATTGATGATCTTTTTTTCAAAAGATTTATTCTCCTTGAATACCTTTTCTACAATTTCTTGTGATGTTCTAATATATTTTTTACGATAACTTTTGATGAGTTTATCGAGTTCAGCCTGCTCTTTTTCAGGGATTTCTATGATTGCTGATATGTCCTTTTTGTTCTTCAAACTTTGATGTTTCCTTTACTTGCAAAGTTACTTATTTTTAATTCGAGATGCGAGTTTTTAATTACAGCCAATAATTGAATAAATATCTCCAAAGAGGCTATTTTTCGTAAAATAAATATATGCTAAAAACACAAAACTAGGCAACAAGAATAATAAAAACATAAATAAGTATTTTATATTGAATAGTCACCTACCTACTGACCTTGGCGCAGGATTGTATCATAGTAACTAAGACCAGTGGGTAAACAGGCGCATAAGAACTGTGAAGTGGTTATGAAAAGTTACAAAACAATATCTGTATTAGTTTTAGGATACTCCCGTTTATTTTAAGCTTTTGCTTTCTTTTTTGATTTTGATGTTGTAGTAGCTTTTATGTTTTTCCATACTTAGCTTAGTTATAGCATAATAAAAAGCTTTTATTCAAGGTCGCTTTTTAATCTCCATTACATACAGACAGGTTCAGTACTGAAATGTACCTCAATAGGTATGTTTTTAGCTACAAAGCTCTCC
>WTJX01000249.1 GCA_011524675.1 Cytophagales bacterium | reverse complement strand
GTATTGGTTATGCGAGGGGTTTTTATATAACTAATATTGTAATCTTAATCAAGTGTGATCAGTGGCCGTTCAAAAACACTTATGATAAAAAAAAACGGCTATTTTAATTCATATCATCGTTAGAAATACGCGCTTTAGCTCGCTAAAACTTTGCTGTTTACTGTAAAAGTGGTTTAAACTTATCATGATTGGCTACAAAATAAGCTTTTTCGCCTTTCTACTCAAAAAAACAAATTAAGACTAAACATGCAGTTCTAACTGTTTATGATATTCTTCTACCCTAGTTTTGGCATTGCTATCAATCAATAAAATCACTGCCATCATCGCTATAGTGGTAATACATATCGCTCTCCAAAGAGGCGTATCTATGAATATGATAAGTAAAGCAGCTAGCGCTACAATAGACGGGATAACCTTTAGGGCTATCGTAGTGTATTCGCCAATGATTTTTTCTGTACGTGCTATTTCTGAGGTAATGAAAGCAGCCTTATCACTTTGGTAAGATAATTCAAAACTAGAAACCCTCGATTTGTTTGCATAGAGTATCCCAAAACCTACCGCCAACAAGAATATACCTGCCACTAGTGTAGGATAGATATACGCTCTAGCCGTCTCTGTCTTTCCCAATTGCCAGAAACCTAGCGTCGCTGCCACAAAGAAAAAACCAAATAAAATAAAGAACTTTGAAGAAAATACTTCTGCCTTCGCCCACTCTGTTGCTATTTTTAATATTTCCATAAGAGATAACTGTTTTAAAGTATGTGTTCGGTAAAGCACTTTAATCCTTCACCGCATACTGGCTCGTTGTTAAAAACAGACTAAGGTCTATTTTCTTAACGCTTTCGGCCTCCTTGATTTTTTACGAAACACTAATCCCCAAAAGCTCATGAGAATGAGAGAGTAGTTAACCGAACATTTTCATTTTGGGTAAAGCTACAGTTTTTAGTACTTATAAAAAACTCTTTCAGTCTTCTCAACCCTTCTTTCAATAAAAATAGAGTCTCAATATTGGTAAAGAAGAACCCTAATCGACAAAAAACTTTCTTTTCAACAAAAATAAAAAGATCATTATCTAATAAAAAAAAGTAAAAAACTAAGAAATACTATAACGAACTTTTATTAGAACATACTGAAACCACCTCTAAAAGCAAGTCTGTAGTTTAGTGCTCGAACGATGAAGAAAGCCAAAGATTTTATACCGAATAAAAGATTGAAATATCTCTTATCCTGTACCTAAAAGCTTTCAACTTTAACATAGGCGAACAAAAATAAGCCTGAATTAAAAACAAGAGTTTTTACCTCAGATCAAGATTTTTGAACGACTAATTAGCACCTAAAACGTATATTATGAAATATTTATTTTTAATAGCAGTATTGCATTGCAGTATATTATTTTCTCAAACAATAGAAAGAGTTACAGACCCAGAAGACTACACTAGTAGTCCATCCGTAGGTTATTTAAAATCTACCGTAGAGTTCAATTACCAAACCTATCTAAAGTACATTACTACAGATAGTATTTATACTTATTATTTGTTTGATGGTAGCGACATGACACCTATCACAGACCTCATCACCAGTGGAAGCTTAGGTAGCTATACCGCTAGTGGCACCGGGATAGTTGGCTTTAGTGTTGATCAAGAAGACCCTGCTATCGCTTACCTCAAAGTACTAGACGACAGCCATGTGGCTAGTTACTATGAATTTGATGGAGGTACAGTTACAGCATTGACCTCTCCTAGCGAAATACATGAACTAGGAATAACCAATAGCTATATAGGTACGATCAACGAAAAAGCCTACTTTACAACTTGGGACGAAGATAGCGTTACGATCTTACTAGAAAAAAATGGTACAAGCTTAGAAAAGGTAACAAGCCCAGATGGCTATACAGCTAAAAATGGAATCGTAACAACCTATGGAAAAAACACTATTGACAACTTCTTTTACCACAAAGGAATAGACGAAGACAGTACTATACATCTCCTTTTATTTGATGGAAATACATTTACAGAAGTAGATTTGCCTAGTGGCTATGAAGACATCCAATTAAATGCCAACATGTTAAATGATAGATTGCTTTATACACCTCTCTTCAATACTACTACAGGCGTATATGATGTATTTGTATATAATACCCTTTCAAACAGTTTTGTAGAAGTTACAGGTTATACCAAAGCCATAGCAGATTACAGTCCATATACTGGCTCGTTGAAGTCTAGTGCCCTTACGCCTGCTTTCTCGCTAAATGGCGAATACTATTTCATCTATGAAAAAGCTTTTAAAGTAAATACATTTTATCGTTTAAATACTGATGACTATACCGCTACAGAACTACCCACTCTTAACCCAAATGAAGGAGAGGTAAGCTACTGGAAGATAGCCAATACAGGCAACAGTCTCATCTATACCATCAAAGAAAGCTATGCAGGCAACAACTATATTGCCGCTTACTTTGACGGCACTAATGTAGTCTTCCCTACAATGCCAGACAATTTCACTGGCTTCAATAGAGGTGCAGATGATATCTCAGATAACTTTGCACTTGGCAAAGAAAATATATACATGCGTTTTTCTGCCAATGCCAACACCTATAACAATATCACAGTACCCAAAAAAGAAAGATTGCTTTACCTATATAATATCCCAACCAATAGCTTCACAGGACCACTATATCCAAACGATGGTGAAACCTTTGGTCAAAACTTGGGTTACGAAACCGATGGCGGTTTTAGATTAGGAAACAAAGTATATCACTACTTCATGAATGCAACCAAAAATGGCATTCTCTATGAGCAAGACTTAGGCTGTACTGAGATCGTTAATACAGATATCATCGACACTGCGGTAACAGCCTCTTATTTTACAGTACCCTCTGGCAACTACCGCGTAAGTACTGACGGTGAGTGGATAGATACCCTCACAAGCTATGCAGGTTGCGACTCCATCGTTACTTACAATGTAAGCTTTGTAGTGCCTCCAACCGTTACCGATTTAGCTATTGTAGAAAACCCTTCGACCGATGCAGCTGAAATTAGCGATAGCATATTTGTAGAAGGAGATATCGTATATGTAAAAGTAAGCTATAGTGATAATGTATCCGTGTCCAATATATTGAACACAAACCCAAGCATAGCCATCACCTCTATCGGAAAAGAATTAGTTTATCATAGTCATGAAGAAAATGATGTGTTTTTTGCCTATACAGTTACAGCAAACGAAAATGTAAATACTTCTATCACACTGGCAGACCAAATAACGCTGAACGGAGGTGAAATATTGAATGAAAATCTTGACAACCTAGCTTCTCTAGACATAAGTGAAGTAAATAATTTAGGTACAAGTCTATTAACTTCTACTACAGATCGATTGGCAGCATTACGCAAAGCCATAAGTCCAAACCCTTTTGATGAGCAGATCGTTATTGACTTAACAGCTACAGGAGAAGTTCATTTGACTTTGATGGATGTTAACGGAAACATTTTGATAAAAGAAAGTAACACTTCGTCTATAAACACCTCAAACTTAGCACAAGGGATGTATCTGCTATATATTGAAAGTCCAATAGGTACCACCCATCTTAAACTAATAAAACAATAGATCTTATTGCAAAAAAAAGGTCTCCCATTTCCCGATTACACATCAGGAAGTGGGAGACCTTTTTAGTATCTAGTACAAGTGAGTCCATAGTCGATGGTCAATAGTCTATGAGTTTTTAGCACTTAGCTTTTTGTTTTTGGTATTTTTACTCATCATGCATACCCCATAACTCATCTCTAATCATCAAACACTAATCACTATTAAATTTGTAAATAGTCAATCGTCTAATCGTAAATTGAAACCATTCATTTCTTAAATTTTTAATTTCTTCATTTTAAAAAAGCCACTTTCGTGGAATAAAATCCTGCTCCTCATGCCTTAAAGTGAAAATCTAATTTCTTTTGTCTTATATCTTGTCTTACTTCTTTTCAATAAGAAAGCGGATATTTTTATTTCACCTATTTAATACTCTCTTGGTCATATTCTTTTTGGGTAATCCAAGTCAGATCTCCCCAATACCCTGTATCATTCTTTTGTGCTTTACCTTTGGTAGTTCTACCAGAGACAAATATTTTTGTAATTTTTTCGGTTAGCTCTTTCACCATTTTAGGGTTTTCAGCAGCAATATTTTTAGTCTCTGCCGGATCTTTTTTCAAATCATACAACTCAAGTTCGTGTCCCTTACTTTGCATGATAAGTTTCCAGTTATCCTCTGTAATAGCATACCTATAATCACTGTTTCCATCAGCTCTATTGATAATTGGCAATCGTTGGAATGATTTGTCTTGTAAGACAGGGAAAAAGCTTTGACTATCTTCGCCAGCATTGTCTGGTAGAGACAGTCCGATGATATCGGCAAAAGTAGCCAACAAGTCTATTTGCCCTACAGGAGCATCAAATTTTCTACCTGGGTTTGTTATACCTTTAGGCCATCTTACGAGAAAAGGCACTCTATGGCCTCCTTCATATACCGATCTTTTGCCCCCTCTAAAACTTCCTCTACTGTCATGATCGAAATCTTTTATTCTTATATCCCAGGATCTCTCTGGTCCATTGTCGCTAGTAAACACAATGAGTGTATTATCATCTACTCCACTATCTTTCAATAGCTTCATGATGCGGCCTATGTGGTCATCTGTCTCTATGAGAAACTCACCATAAGCACCGCACTCTCCCTTTCCCTTGTATTTTGGGAGTGGGCATACAGGATAATGAGGAGAAGTATAGGGTAGGTACAAAAAGAATGGCTTTCCTTTTTTTGCATCTGCTACTTTTGTTTTTATCCAATCTATCGCTTTGTCTGTAAAACGAGTGAGACATTGATTGTCAATAAAGTCAGGTGCTACTTCAAAACCTTTGTTGCTACCATTGTTATCTTTGTATGGAGGCATAACTCTATAATCTACATGTCTATCATTTTTCTTCTTAGAAGTCAACATGCTAGGAGGTACTTTAGCATATCTACCTTCAAACCAAGCAAGAATACCAAAATTTAAAGAGGCAGGAACACCAAAAAAGTAATCAAAACCTTTGTCTAAAGGCATGTCTTGGATAGGCTTTGACCAATCTCTTGTTTTGGGACCATTACCAGGGATTTGCATTCCCAAATGCCATTTCCCTACCATAGCTGTATGGTATCCGTTTGCTTTGAGCATAGAAGCTAATGTCATTCTACCTTTTGAAATAAGACAATCTCTATCTGACCCCATAACACCTCTTTTAAGTTTAGTTCTCCATGAATAACGCCCCGTCAATAAGCCGTAGCGAGAGGGAGTACAGACAGAGCTGGAGCTGTGTCCATTGGTAAAGGCAATGCCCTCATTTACTAGGCGGTCTAAATTGGGCGTTTGAAAACGTGCTTTTGGATTTAGGGCACTGACATCTCCTGCCCCTTGGTCGTCTGTATAGATCACAATGATGTTTGGTTTTTCATTGGAGAATGAAAACAGGCTTAAAAAAAGTAATATACTTACTATAAGGTAATTAATTTTCATAAATATGATGTTGTGGTTTTAAAATGAATGATGACGTTAATTGAGTATTTGTTTGCTTACATAAGCTACGGAATTGAGATTAAACAAACAACAGGCGAAAAAGCTTGTTTTGTAGCTAATGATGTAAAGCCTACATCGCTTTCATAACAAAGTTAAGCGATATAGGCGGTAGCAAGGTGGATTTTTGTCTCATATTGAGGGTGGAATTGTATTTTAAGTTAAAAAGTAGGGTGAAATAGGTGTTTTTATGTGTTTATTTGGGGAATTATGTATTGAGTTTTTATTTTTTCCTACATTCAACTAGCTCGCTACACACATTTATTTATGAAAAAGCTAAAAGTTTATGCGGTATCTACTATTGACTCGCTTTAAAGACATAATACTTATGACGTATAGACTATAAGTGACAAAGAATAGTGCAAACTACTGTTGTTTCGCGTTTATGCTTATTGAAATAGTTTTTTGTATGTATATTTCATCTTAAGTTTTTTTCAATATTTGCATTGAAGTGGTTTGAGCTTTTAATGATTGACTACAAGAATGCTTTGCATTCAATCAGCTGCGAAATCTAGTCTTTTCGTTTCAAACAAAAAAGGTATAATCACTTCATGAAATGCGCTCTAATAATCCAATTGACTTTCATGAATATTACTAGATTTCTTTTTCTTTTTTTCTTTTTGCTTTTATCTTTCTCTTCTAAGGCTACAGATTATTTTGTCGCTCTTGATGGTAATAATAAAAACGCAGGTACATCAATAAAAGC
>WTJX01000029.1:19808-25786 GCA_011524675.1 Cytophagales bacterium | reverse complement strand
AGTAAACTGCGGTTTTAAAATTTTGAAAGCCTTGGCTAAGCACAAAACCTTAGTTATGCAAAGCCTTCTAGTCGTGTTTTTTGTATTCTTCATCGTATTATTTTTTTGAAATGAGTAAGAAATTGGAAGCTTTTGCTTTGATTGAAAAATCCAAAGCCTTTGCTCAGGCGGAGCTATCTATAAAGATTTTAAAATATTTGGTTGAAGCTGATGAAAAAGGGATGAAGCCTAGCTCTGCTCAACTAGCCTATGATGTATTGGGCAAAGATGGTGATATGTACAAAGATCAAGTCTCTTTTATAAGGGTACAGGTTCATCATATCAGAAAAAAACTTAAAGTATATTATCTTTCAGAGGGAAAAAATGACCCTGTACAAATTTCCATTCCTAAAGGAAACTATCAAATACAGTGTACAGAAACGGAAACAGCTGAAGCAGTACCTTCTAAGCAAAAGGGAAAAAAGAAGTCTTTGACTGTTCTTATGCTACTTGGGTTTGTCGCTGTGTTGCTGGTAGTTGTCGCTGTAATGGGAGTAAAGATGACAACAAATGTTTTTCAAGATAAAAAAGCACCTGTTTCTGAAATTATATCTAGCTTGATTATAGATGAAAAACCTTTGGCTATCGTATTGGGGAATAGAGATTTTTATCGTGAGTACGACAAAGACTTAAATAGGGTTAGGTATATATGGGATAGTGACAACCGTCTTCCTCATCAAGAAGGAGCAATGAGTAAGCTTATTCGTGCTTATCCAGAGAAACAAATCACTACCTATTCTGGTAGTTATAAAATGACTCATACCGAGGTAGATCATATGTTGTTTGCTTCGAGAATTACTAATAGACTATATAGTCAAAACAAAAACTTTCAAATAAAGTTGGCTACCTCTATCGTAGAGGTAGAACAACCTGTCGTTTTTTTGGGTAAGATGGGAGATGGTGATATGTACAAGCTAAAGCGCCATTTTAAAAACACTCGCTTTAAATTTAATCAAATAAATGACCCTAAAGCTATTGGAGTAAAACTCAATACTTTTTTGACTCATGATAAACAACTAATGGACATTAATCCTCGCGGAGGAATGAAACATTATTTTATAATCAAAAAAGTAACACTTACCAATGGTTATCCTGTGCTGTATTTGCTGTCCAATCAAACCTCAACAAGGGATTATATATATAATAAGTTTTTTGACCCTTCATTCTCTCAGCTAATTTTAGACGAGGTAGGAGATGTGGAGATACCTTCTTATGAACTTTTGATTGAAGTAAACTTAGATAAAAATGCTCATCATATATATTATTCTTCTCTAAGAAAAGAAGAACAAGAGTAATGCGGCACGACCTCATTCCACGAAAGTGGTATGATAGAAGGCTTTGCATAACTAATGTTTTGTGCTTGGTCAAGGCTTTCAAAATTTTAAAACCGCAGTTTACTGATTGTAAATGAGGATTTTAAAATTTTGTATAACGCCGAATAAGTGCAAAAGATGGTTTTGCAAAGTCTTCTAATAATTTAGTCCTACTTTGTCATCCTAGCTTTTTAGAATGATTAAAAGCTCCAAATAGCAAAAGACAAATTTTGTTTTTTGCTATTTGTTTTTTCTGATTTCACTATCTAACGTTACTTCAAATCTATAGTTTACTTTGGAATATATAAGCTCACCTTTATTCTACTGTCTGTGCATAGATGATCTCATGCGTCATACCAATAGAGCCTCTGCCGTTTATTTTGATTAGAGCTTCAAAGGATTTTGATTGAAGGTTTACTTTTTTTGACAACTCATCAATGATGATAGGGAAGTTTTTTTTATTTAGCACATAGCTTTTAGAAACACTGTCATTATTCAGTAAGAAGACCAGTTGATGCCCATTGATACTCATTGTTTTAAAAATAATAAAGTAAGTATTTCTTTTTGTAGTTTCATTTGAATGTTCCCAGTGATAGGCTGTTGTATCACTTTTATTGACTAACAGGATGATGTTTGATCCATTTTTTGCATCTGCTTTGCTTCTAAAGTTTGAGTTGTAGAAGTAAGGTTTTAATACCCCTAGGTTGTTTGTTTTACTGTTTCCAAAAAAGACAATGTCTGATGTGATTGTCTTTACATCTGAGGAATATTTCAAGGCTATGGTGTTGTGGCTTTTTATAGCGTTGAATTTCAGGTTTTGAGCATATTCTATCAAGAAAGGGTCTATGAATGCTTTGCGAGAAACTGTAGTTCTTCTTTCGGGATATTTTCTTTGGTATGTTCTTACGCTATTTTTTTCAGAAGAAAGATCATTATTTACTAGGATATGTCTGAATATACGCTGCTCTTCGTCATATTCCCGTAGTAACTTTGAGTCTTCAATAACCAGGGTGAATGCCTTTGTACCCTGTAGTAGCATTTGGGTATGACCTAGCAATTCACTAGGTTTTGCTACTGTTTCTGTAGTTTTATTTTTTTTTAATGCAAAGATTAAAATAATGTTTGATACGATGGCAATAAATAGTAATCCAAGTATCCAAGGCATGAGGTAAGCGTATCTTTCAAATGCTGTTTTTTTCTTTTCTGGGGTGTCGTTTGTCTCTAGTGTTATCGCGTATTTACCTTTTGGTATGCTAATCTTATATTCATCTTGTTTACCTTCGGAAAGGTAGTATAGCTCTAGTTTTTTTCTTATGCCGTGAATTTGTGCGCGGATATAAGAATCCAAGGTCATACTAGTGTTCAGTTGCTCTTCTCCTAGCAAATCTATACCAATGGTTGTAGATTTAGGTTGCTCCCCTTTTTCCTCTGCATCTATCAAATAGTATAATATCTTTTTATAAAGCACATTGTTTTCAAAGAAGTTTTTTTTCTCTAAATGGGCTATTGCTTTACGCTTTGTTTCTAAATGACTGTCCATGCAAGGGTGTTTTGTACAGGCAAAAGTATCATAAAAACCTAGCTTTTGCTTAGGTGTTAGTGTGTTTTTTATAACAAGGCTTTGTGAGCTTGTCTCAACAACTAAAACATGAGTCTGTGATTACACGAGTGTGATTTTGTAATTACGCATAATTGCGCTAAATAGCCTGTAATAATGCCTTTTTTCCTTCTATACCTCTACATTAGGGGCATATGATTTGCCCAGCTTTAGCACAAGCGAAGCCATGCTTTGTGTATTGCTTTGACAAAGCCTTCTTGAAAAAGAAAATGGTCTACTATTAAATTTTTGAATGTTTTATGAAGTTAAAGTCTATTGTTTTTTTAATCACTTTGTTGAGTAGTGTCTTTTCTTATGTCTTTTCTGAAGAGTCTTCTTTTAAGCCTAATATCATTATTTTTTATGCAGACGATTTAGGTTGGCAAGACACTCCTTTAAATGATATAGGTTCTCCTTGTCCGTGGGAAACGCCTAATATTATGGCGTTGGCAAAAGAAGGGATAAATTTTAGACAGGCTTATTCACCTGCTCCTACTTGTGCGCCATCGCGTACTGCTATGATGACAGGGAAACACCCTGCGCATAATGGGATGACTCATGTAGCAGGAGGGCGACTACCAGTGTTAGCAAAGAAAGGAAAGATTGCAAATCAAAGCTGCAAACTTATTCATCCCTTTTTTACAGGAAGAATGAGAGAGCGTGAAATAACAATAGCAGAAGCATTAAAAAAGAACGGTTATGTCTCTGGTCATGTAGGCAAATGGCATATGGCAGCCAATCATCATTCTTTTCCAGAAGCAGTGGATCAAGGTTTTGACTTTCAATATACCGATAGAGGCGTGCATAGCGGTATGAAGGGGAGTCGATTGAAGGGCTTTGCAACCTATGACAAAAATGATCCTTACAAGTTGGATGTAGACGGTAGGCCTTATGATGGTGTTACAGAAAATGCGCTTACTTTTTTACAACAGCATAAAGACAGCCCTTTCTTTTTGTATATGGCGACGTGGTTGGTACATGTACCTATTCAAACTAGAGATAGCGTCTTATTAGATTATTATTGTAAAAAAATAGGCGTTCCTTTTCCTAAAAGTCCCAAAGAGATTACTACCAAAGGACAAACAAATCCTTATTATGGGGCAATGGTCAATACATTGGATTGGTCTTTGGGGAAAATAGTTGATTACCTAAAGCGTACACCAGACCCAAGAAATGCCGGGAAAAAGTTGTTTGAAACTACATATTTGTTTTTCTCTTCTGATAATGGAGGTGCTGAACGTCATGCAAAAGAAAATATTACGGATAACTTTCCTCTCAGAAATGGAAAGAAATATTTGCAAGAAGGAGGGGTGAGAGTACCAATGATAGTTACAGGTCCTCATATCCCTAAAGGGAAAATATATGACGGCATGATAAGTCAATTGGATTTTTATCCAACGATTATGAGTCTGACACATACCTCTCTGGATGATGCCCATCGCAAAGAGTTGGACGGTGAAGATATTTCTAAGGTTATCAAAGGTGTATCTGATAAAGTAATGTGTGATGATGGTAAAGAAAGAGCATATCTGTTTTGGCATTTTCCTCATAATACAGATGTACAAATGCAGTCGTCTATCAGAGATAGATCATTTAAACTGTACTATAATCATTTTAAGAAAAATTATGAGTTGTACCAATTATATCTGGAAGATGGAAAAACAATAAAAGATATAGAAGAAAATAAAAACGTCTATGCCAAGTTTCCTAAGAAAGCCAAGGAACTAAAAGATGAATTACAGGTTTTACTGCGCTCTAGTCATGCTAAGTTTCCTCATTACAACCCTAAGTATAGCGGTAAAGCAAAAATTAAGGGACAGGAAAATGTTCCTAAGGTTATTTCAAAGCAAGTACTAAAAAATAATATCTTTCAAGTAAGGCTAAGCCCAGGAACGCAAAGCTCAAAGGTGGTAAAGGCAAACCTATTATACACTTTAGGTGAGATTGATGGGGAATGGTTTGAAGGAAATGCTATAGTAGAAGCAAATGGAAAAACAGTTACTGCAACCATTCCTCCAAAGGCGACTTACATATTGATGGGAATGGTAGATGAAAATAACTTTTTTGTGATGACAGAGGAAACAAGCTGTAAGAAGTAACCAAACAAAATCCAGATTGATTTCTCGTATTGGTGGTTACACCTATTTTAAATCTGCGAACGATGAATGTTGATTTTTTGGATTGTGGTCAAAATTGGTTTTGTATCCCACGGTAGAGACGCAATGCATTGCGTCTTTACGTCTCTATGTCTTTACGTTCCTATGTCTTTACGTTCCTACGTCTTTATGTCAATACGTCTTTAAGCCCTTTTGTTTTACCTCTTTCCGTCTTAAATCGTATATAGTCAATCGTCCAATAGTAAATTGAAACCCTTCGTTGTACCTTGTACTTTGTACTTTTCAATAAAGCCCTATTCTCCCAATTCGCACAAAACCCCATTATACATTTTTAATTCTTCATTAAAAGAATGCCACTTTCGTGGAATAAAATCCAGCCTTTTAGAGTACTAAGTCGTTAGTCCAAAGTCCAAAGTTTGTCTAATACTAACCGTTAATCACTCACCACCAATCACTAAAAAAAACTCATAACCCATAACTCACCACTAACCCCTAATCTCTAAAAACTAATCACTTCTTTTAAATCGTAAATCGTAAATAGTCAATCGTTCGATAGTAAATCGAAGCCCTTCGTTGTACCTTGTACCTCGTACCTTGTACTTTTCAATAAAGCCCTATTCTCCCAATTCGCACTACCTCTCTCTTTAATCTTTAATCCCTGATCCTTAATCTTTAATCTTACAAATCCCCTAACTGTGGGCGCATAACAACCTCTTCGATCACAGTTCGCTCAGACATCTGATAGCAATTCCATACGACATCAGCTACCTCGGAAGCTTTCATGAATCGTTCTTCGGGAACATCTACACCATCCCAACTAGAAGTATGTGTTGCCCCTGGTAAGATAGCCGTTACGCGCACATCATGTTCCTTCATTTCTTCGCGCAATACTTTAGTCATGCCATACATAGC
>WTJX01000029.1:12526-19798 GCA_011524675.1 Cytophagales bacterium | reverse complement strand
GATATAAGGCGTGATGCTCGCTGTAGAGCAGATGTTAAAAATATGTCCCTTCTTGAGCGTGATCATTTCTTGTATAAACCCTCTAGTGATGTGGTAAGCACTGTATAAGTTAGTCTGAATCATTTGCTCTAAGCTTCCCTCTTCCTCGTTATGGATTTGACCAGGCAGAAATATTCCCGTATTGTTTACCAATACATCTACGGGGCGTTTTAGTTTTTTTATCTCGTCTATAAACTCTTGACAGGCTGTTTTTATAGAGAGGTCTTTTACATAAGTAAATGCCTGTACCCCTATATCCTCTATTTCTGATTTAAACTCGCTTAAGGCAGTTTCATTTCTTGCACAGGTAGCTACGTCAAAGCCATGCTTCGCAAAAGCCAATGCTATAGCTTTTCCAATACCTTTTGTTCCCCCTGTGATTACTATCAATGGATTCATATGTTTTTGTTTATCAGATGTGAATATATGTATCCATTCGCTAAACCACATGTTATGTTTTAGCTTTTTTTGATTTTTCACTAAAAACTTTCTGTAGCTAAAATTTTTAGCTAATAGCGGTTGGCTCTTACTTTATTAAAAGAAGGCTTTGCAAAGCCTTCTGAAAATGGAAGGATATAAATGCTAATGCCTAATTCTACTTTACGATGATAGGGATTATCACCAAAACCTGACAGGTTTGCGTTAAAAAAACAGCCAAACAATATGAATAAAAGTCCATTTAAAGCATTAATACCTGTCAGGTTTTATTTCCAAGTTTAACTTCGTAAAGTAGAACTAATTGCCAACAGCTCATGAGAATAGCCAACTGCTAAAAATCCATCGACACACCGGTTATTGACTGTAGGTATATGTTATAGAGTATAGATTATGTGTTGTATGTTATAGGCTATTGTTTACTTTCTATGGGTCACAGGTTGTTAGCTATTGACTATCGACTGTGGACTATTGACCATAGACTGTATTGCGCTTTTAAAAATAATAGTAAAGCTATTATTGTAAATTAAAACACTTTCATTATCTTAGCATCACATTTATAAAACAAAGTTTTACAGACAATAATGGCGAGCTTAAAATTAGATTTGAATCCTACTTTATACCTAAAAAATCCTCAGGATACCGCTTTAGGGAAAAAAATAGTAGGTGAAGGAGTACAGCTAATTGATGAGCTAGGTTTTGAACATTTTACGTTTAAAAAATTAGCAGAAAAGATAGGTAGTACTGAGGCCACTATTTATCGTTATTTTGAAAGTAAACACCGTTTTTTAGTGTACATTATAGCGTGGTATTGGCACTGGATGGAGTTTAAGATACACTTTAGTACGCACTACTTAGAAGACCCTAAAGAGAAACTAAGTATGGCGATTAAGACATTGTGTAGAGAAAAAATAAACGATCCCAACTTTCCGATACTCGACGAGTCAGTTTTATTTAGGATAGTCATCAACGAGTCAGATAAAACATACTTGATCAAAGAGGTAGATAAGATAAACAAAGAAGGTTCTTTTGGAGGGATGAAGCAATTGTGTGAAAAACTCATGCTTATGGTGCAAGAGGTCAATCCAAACTATCCCTTTACAAGGTCTATTTGTAGTACCGTAATACAAACAGCCCACGATCAGCTTTTTTTTAGTGAGCATTTGCCTCGTTTGAGTGATTTTTCTGAATGTGAGAATATACCAGAAGAAATTTATTTATTTATAAAAGATTTTATTTTTAAAGCAATAAACTAACTATATTAGACGTAAGCTAACATCAATAATAGCAGTCAAAAATTATATTATTATAAAAAGATACACTACCTTACTAGCTTATGGGAATAGAAAAGAAAATACTTGTCTTTATGGACTTTAGCAAGGAAGCCTACAAATCCTTGGATTTTGCAATACAGATTGCAAAAAAAGCAGAGACAAAGGTAGATATCATCAACCTTATCCAATCTTCAAAACCCAAAGGGATAAGACTGCCGCTTACCACAAGCTGGGGAAAGAGAAAAAACGCTATAGATTCATTGTTTACTTATAAACTATATAGAAAAAATAAAAAAAGGCTTCATGCCATCAAGAAGGCTTGGAGTGAAACAGAATATGTTTTTGACGCGAGCGTTTTAGTGTCAAGCGATACTAAACTGGCTACTATAAACAATATCGTAGAGCAGCGAGACCCATTATTGTTGGTCATGCCCTATGTGCCACAGTCAAGCGTGCAGCGTTACATTACTTCCAACCTAACATTAGATTTGATAAGAAATCTAAAAACCCCTATTCTATGTATTCCCGAAAATACCCAAGTTCATGAATGGCAAAACATTGTTTTTCCATCTGGATTTTCAGAAGATGTTCAACCTTCTTTCGTAGAATTGGTTAATATCCTCAACAGGTCGTATCAGTGTAAGCTACATTTGATAAAAGTACAAGATAGTAATAGAGATATACAAGGTGAGGTAGAAGCACATATCACAAGATTTGCAGAGAAACACGAGTTAAATAATTATATCGTAAACACTATAGAGTCTAAGCAAGTAGAAGAGGCAATAGACATATATCAGCAATCCGTAAGAGCAGACTTGATCTGTATGATTACTAAAGGTAAGTCTGGTATAAGTCAATTATTCTTTTCTAATAGCTTGACAGAAAATATACTTCAAAAGGTAAAAATACCTTTACTGACATTATCAACTAAAAATTAAACCGAATGAATGGCATCATTGAAAATTTGACAAACCCTGTTATTCTATTTTTTATATTAGGACTTGTTTCGGCGGCAGTAAGATCAGACTTGAAAATACCCAATGAAGTTTCAAAGTTTCTTTCTTACTTTCTATTATTTTGTATAGGCTTAAATGGAGGTCATGAATTGGCACATTATACCTCTTCACCAGATATGTACACTACGCTAGCTTTGGCGATATGTTCCTCTATTATTATACCCATTTATGTTTTTTGGATCATACGCAAGTATTTCAAAGTACAAGATGCCTGTGCCTTGGCAGCCACCTTCGGCTCAGTGAGTGCTGTTACCTTTATCACTGCTATACACTACCTATCAGAGTTTAATATTGCCTATGATTCTTATATGATCGCAGCACTAGCCCTCATGGAGTCTCCTGCCATCATCATAGGTATTTCTCTTCTCAAAAAGTTTGACAAAGACAGTAAAAATGCTACCAGTACCAAAGACGCTATTATACATGCTTTTACCAATGGATCAGTGATGATGCTTTTGGGATGCTTAGTGATAGGCGTCTTGGCTAGCGAAACCAACTTTAGTAAATTACGCCCATTGACAGAAGACTTATTCAAAGGGTTTTTAGCCTTTTTTATGTTAGATATGGGGATATTAGCGGGGAAAAGAATAAAGAACATTCCATCTAGCCAAAAAATAAAATTATTGATATTGGGTATTACTTTACCTCTTCTAAACGTACTAGTGATGTTTTTGATAGGGATTATGTTTTCACTTTCTGAGGGGAACTTTATATTATTGCTCATATTGTCATCTAGCGCCTCTTACATAGCTGTACCAGCTACTATGAGGACAGCAGCACCAAGTGCAAACCCAGGCATATATACCTCTGTAGCTCTTGGCATTACTTTTCCTTTTAACATTTCGGTAGGCATACCTCTTTATCACAAATTAGTAGAATTATGGATAGCATAAAAATGAAAAAAATTGAGTTGATCGTCCCTAAAAGTTTAGAAGAGGAGGTTATTGATATTTTGAGAAAAATAGAAACAGGCTTCTCTCTGATAGATGAGGTGCGCGGTATGGGGAAAAGCGGTCTGAGGGATGGTATAGGGCTTACAGATGCCTTTCAAAATGTAATGTTTATTATTATCGTAACGCACGAAAAACTTGAATTCACTGTCGAAAAGCTTTCGCCTATTTACAATAAGTATGGAGGACTCTTGGCTACCTCAGATATAGACGTATGGAAAGAAAAGTCTTAATGTTTGAATTATAGACCCTTACAGTATGGATAAGAAGATAAGATCATTATATAGTGTTGATTCAGAAGATTTAGTAGGCTCGCCCGTCAAACGTTTTTTTCGTTTAATAGACAAAGAAAAAAAGGATGTTTTGCTTATTTACTTTTTTTCTATTTTTAGCGGTGTCATAGCCCTTACCTTGCCCTTAGGAGTGCAAGCCATCATTAATATTACATTGGGGAGTAGTAAGCTCACCGCCTCGTGGTACATTCTTATTTTTATCGTTATCATAGGTGTTACGTTGTCCGGTCTCATACAAGTGATACAGTTATCTATATCAGAGAAGATACAGCAGCGCATCTTTGCACGTGCTTCTTTTGAGTTTGTGTTTAGGATACCTAGAATGAAGTTAGAAGCACTTACCAAGTATTATAGTCCAGAGCTAGTCAATCGTTTTTTTGATGTATTGACGGTGCAAAAAGGATTATCAAAAATACTCATGGATTTTTCTTCCAATATTTTGAGTATCTTTTTTGGGCTCATTTTACTTTCTTTTTACGATAGTTCATTTGTTTTCTTTGGTGTCTTTATCTTGCTCACTTTAGGGCTTATTCTAAACTATACAGGACAAAAAGGATTAAAAACAAGTATTGCAGAGTCTAAGTACAAATATGAGACTGCTCACTGGTTGCAAGAGGTAGCACGCGCTATGAGTGTCTATAAACTGGCTGGTTACACTAGTATTCCTATGGATAGGACAGACCACCTTGTAACTAAGTATGTGGATACCAGAAGAAAGCACTTTAGGGTATTGATAGGACAGTACTTTAGTATTACTACCTTCAAAACCATTATTTCTAGTGGGTTACTGATCCTTGGAAGTGTATTATTGATTAACCAAAAAATAAACATAGGTCAATTTGTAGCTTCTGAGATTGTGATTCTCTCCATCGTTAGTTCTGTAGAAAAGCTAGTCCTAAGTTTGGAGACAATATATGACGTCCTGACGGGAATAGAGAAAATGGGGAATGTCACAGACTTACCTATAGAAACTGAACAAGGAATCAATTTTGAAGAAATCGACACAGGGAAAGGAATTAAGATAGAAGTCAAAAATTTGAGCTATCGATTTGCAGGCGCAGAAAGAGATTCTTTGACAGACATCAATTTTACGCTACAGCCAGGGGAGAAAGTATGCGTAGCAGGTTACAACAGTTCGGGTAAGTCCACTTTGCTCAACATTATTTCAACCTTATTTCATGATTATACAGGATCGATCATGTACAATGACTATAGCTTAAGAAATATCAATTTGATGAGTTTTAGAAACTTTGCAGGTGAAAGTTTATCAAACAAAGAACTTGTCAACGGTAGCATTGAAGATAATATTTCTATGGGGAGAGATGACATTACTTTTACAGATGTCAAAAGAGCAGCCTCTTATGTAGGGCTAGACGACTACGTACAAAAACTTCCGATAGGCTATAACACTGTCATAGTACCTGGTGATATGACAGTACCACGCAGTGTAGTCAATAAGATAGCTTTGGCAAGAAGTATTGCAGAAAATCCACGTATTTTCTTACTAGATGAAGTTTTTCTCAATATGCAAAGAGATGAAAAAGACAAGGTGATAGATTTCTTTACAGATCCTAATAAACCCTGGACTATGCTAGCCGCAAGTTCTGATGCACGATTTGCCTCTAAATGCGACAAAGTGATTATCCTTAATAACGGTAGAATACAGGATATAGGTACTTTTGTCGAGATAGCTCAGAAGCCGTACTTTGATAATATCTTTTTAATGTAAAAAAATAAGCTATGCTCAATATTTCTAATTATAAAGTTGAAGAGGCTATTAAAAAGCATGACCTTAAAGCGTTCTCTCATATGACCAACCCAAGGGGCAGTAAACTTATGTCTCGTCTGTTATTGGGTGTGTCATTGATCTTTTTAGTTATATTATTTCTTCCTTGGACACAAAATATACAGGGTAAGGGTAAGATTACTACGCTACAACCAGAACACAGACCGCAAACCATACATTCTATTATCCCAGGTAGGGTAGTAGCGTGGCATGTCAAAGAGGGACAAAAAGTAAATAAAGGTGATACTATCATTACTATAGGAGAGATCAAACCAGAGTACCTAGATCCGAGCTTGTTGGCAAGAGTAAAAGAGCAGTTAGATGCTAAAGAGCAATCTATCGAATCGTATGCTAGTAAAGTAGCATCGCTCAAAAGTCAAATAAGCGCATTAGAACAGGGTAAAGCCTTAAAGGTTTCTCAAACGGAGAATAAGCTCCAGCAAGAATTATTGAAGCTAGAGAATGAAAGAGCAAATTATAATGTTGCAGATACCAGCAAAAAGATTGCGCTGAGACAATTTAACTCTTATAAAAGTCTCTATGAGCAAGGAATCATCTCTCTCACAGACTATGAGGCGAAAAGAAAAAAGTTACAAGAAGCCGATGCCAAACTAGTTAGTGCTGAAAATAAGGTTAGGATATACGAAAATTCAGTAAACAACACTAGGATAGAACTTAATGCTGTAAGAGCAGAATATGACAATAAATTAGCTAAATCTTCTTCTGATTTGTTTAGTGCTGAGAGTATGCTTTTGGATAACAATGCACAAGTATTGAAGATAAGAAACCAATATAGCAATTATCAAATCAGAAGTGGTTATTATCAAGTAGTAGCACCACAAGATTGTTATATCACCAAAGCCATTGTACCAGGAATAGGAGAGATCGTCAAAGAGGGACAAGCCATAGCTACCATCATGCCATCTGACTATGATCTTGCAGTAGAGCTGTATGTAGAACCGCTGGACTACCCTTTAGTGCATGTAGGGGAGAAGGTGCAGCTGTTATTTGACGGATGGCCCTTTATTGTTTTTTCGGGCTGGCCTAATGCATCTTTTGGAACTTATAGCGGTCATATCGTGGCTATAGATCAAAACATTTCTAGCAATGGGAAATATAGGATATTGATAAAGCCTGCAGAAGGAGACAATCCATGGCCCGAGGCGTTGAGAGTGGGCTCGGGGGCTAAAGGAATGGCGTTGCTAAATAATGTATATGTGTTTTATGAACTGTGGAGACAAATAAGTGGCTTTCCTCCTGATTACTATGCAGGTAAGAAAGAAGAAGAGAAGAAAGAATACAAAGCGAAGGCCAAAGTTAAATATTAAGGTTTTTAGATCTTAAGACTTTTAGATTCAGAGATTTTTAGACATAAGAGACAAGACAAAAGAACGTAAAGACTTACTGACATAGAGACATATGGACGTTTACGGTTGGATTTTATTCCACGAAAGTGGCATCTCTTAATTAATAATTAAT
>WTJX01000029.1:0-12426 GCA_011524675.1 Cytophagales bacterium | reverse complement strand
ATAATTAATAATGGAGTGCCGTTTGGATAGTAAGGACAGAGCTTTTCTGAATTAAAAAATGAATGGGCTTTAATTTACGATTGAACGATTGACTATTTAGGAGTTAGAAAAAGTGATTAGTGTTGAGTATGTATCATGGGGTATAAGTGTAAACTTGGTTGTTTGTACCTTTGCTAGAAAAGAATAAAGAAGTTAAAAAACGAAGGAAGTGATGATTGTTGGATTATGAGTGATGGGTAAAAGTTAAAAGTCAAAGGTTTTAGAGCTTGAGTGTGAAGGGTTAGGAAAGCATATTGCTCAAAGCCCATGTCGCAAAGCTCGTTTAAAAGCACTTATGGACTATAGACTATCAACCATCGACTCATTATTGATACTAACTACTATCTACTCAAAAGAGAATGATCATAGCGTAAAGCGTATAACGTAAAACATAGAACTTAAAACGTATAATAAACACATGAAAAATAGTATTTCATTTTTGTTTATGATCTTATTTGTCTTCATAGGCAAAGCACAAGATGATGCTCAAAAGACACTTTCTCTGGATGAGTTTTACCAAATACTTTCAGACTATCACCCTGTGGCAAGGCAAGCCGATATATTGGTAGAAAAAGCTAAAAAGCAGTTAAATGCTAGCAGAGGGGCTTTTGATCCTAAAGTGTATAGTACACTTACTGAGAAAGATTTTAAAAAAACAGATTATTTTAGAATAGCTGAAACAGGTGTGAAAATACCTACTTGGTATGGCCTCAAACTAAAAACAGCCATAGAGAAAACAACTGGTGTTTATTTGAACAATGAAAGAAACTTACCGGAAAAAGGATTGGGCGTTTTTGGAGCGGAACTAGACCTTGGGAAAGGTTTTTTGATGGATGAAAGAAGGGCAAACTTACGCAAAGCTCAAATCTATAGAGAGTCTTCTCATGTGGAAAAAGGATTGATGCTCAACGAACTTTTCTTTGAAGCGACTATGAGCTACTGGGAGTGGGTAGTTGCGTATAAAAACCTACAAACTTACGGTGAGGCGGTGTCTTTATCTCAAGTAAGACATGAAGCAACCAAAAATAGGCTCATTGGTGGTGATATACCTGCCATAGATACTCTAGATACGTACAACCAATTATTAGATTTTCAACTAAGCTTAATTACTGGGCAGTCCGACTATGTGAAAGCACTCAATGCTTTGTCTGTATTTCTTTGGGACGAAAATCAAGAAGCCGTACTATTATCTCAAAACGTCATTCCTCCTGCTACCTTCGAGCCCTTGACTATCAAAGAGTTAGATGATGTCGCAGATAACCTTACTACCTATCTTCAAAATCACCCTAAGATAAAGATGATAGATTTCAAAGCGAATAGTTTAGTCATAGATCGCAGGCTAAAAGCCGAAAAGTTGAAGCCAAAAGTAAATTTGAATTATAACCTCCTCACGCCAGGTTACGCCCAAAGCTTTGACAGGAATAACTTTAAGTGGGGCTTTAATATTAGTATTCCTATCTTTCTAAGAGAAGGAAGGGGAGACCTAGCATTAGCAAAGCTTAAAATAAGAGATAATGAGTATAAACGAGATTATAGCTATACTCAAATACGCAATAAAACTTTGGCACAACTCAATGAAGTGAAAAACCTACTATCACAAAATGAAGATTACGACGAATTGGTAGAGGGCTACAAGAAGTTACTTACAGCAGAGCAAAATAAATTTCAGATAGGGGAGAGTTCTATGTTCAAGGTAAACTCTAGGCATTTGAAACTTTTGAATACGCAGATAAAAGCCAATAAACAGCTAGGTAAGTTGTTTCAGTCGAGAGGCAAACTATATAAGGAGATGGGAGTTTTACATCTCAACCCATAATGAGGTAGAAGAGGGCAATTGTAGTTTGAATAGCTGCTCAAGAAAATAAAAAAGCCTAATCATTTTTATAACATCATTAAATGATTAGGCAGAAACCTTTAAATCTATCGTCTATATTCAAAACGAAATAAAATAGTAAATCAAATGTAGGTAAATAAAGTCATAAGATCAAGTATAATCCTTGTAATATCTTTTTTTTAAATTTGTTTCTTTTGTCCGCTTACTTATTAGCTACTCTTTTAGTAATGAGTAAAAGAAGGCTTTGCATAACGCAGAATAAGTGCAAAATATGGTTTTGCAAAGCCTTCTAAAAAACGATATGCTATACTTCTAAGCTTATAATTGTGCCTTCGTTTCCCCTTACATTGAATACGGTATTATCCTCAAAAATAAAATACTGCCCTTTGATCCCTATGAGTTTTCCTTTGTACTCAGGTGTTTTGCTGAGATTTAGGCTTTTTACTTTTGTAGGGTATTGATTGACAGGAAAGTCTAAGGCTAATACCTCGTCCTCATTTTCGTAGTAGTAGTCTTTTACCTCTTCTGGGATGTATGGTTCTATTTGTTCTCTTATCACTTCAAGGTCTTCCTCTACTACTTCATTTTTAAGCATTTTTCTCCAATTGGTTTTGTCGCTTAAGTGTTCTTTGAGGGCAACCTCTGTTATTCCTGCCAAGTAGCGGTTTGGTACTTCTACGATAGGCAAAGCTTCGTTTGCTCCTTGATCTATCCAACGCGTAGGTACTTGTGTCTTTCTTGTTACACCTACTTTCACATCACTAGACAAGGCAAGGTAAACAATGTGTGGTTGTAGTTGGGCTTCTTTTTCAAATTCAAGGTTGCGGTCTTCTATGCCTAAGTGTGCTTTGGACAGCTCTGGTCGCATCACCCAATCACCCACATGAGGAGACTTATAAAAACAATCATAACAATGCCCTTGGCGGTATATCTTTTTCTTTTTGCCACAGTTGAGGCATTGATAACCTTGGAAACTTAGTTGCAGTTCTTGATCTATCAAATCGTTCATAGAGATTTCATCCTCTTCGAGTTGTAAGTAATATCGAATAGGTGAGCCTAGTTCCGTTCTCATTTTTGAGAGTACTCCTTGATATTGCATATGTTTATTTTTTTCGTTTTTAGTGACCTCTCACGTCCTTACGTCTCTAAGTCAATACGTCTTTACGTTCTTAAGTCTCAAAAATGGTAAATAGTCAATCGTTTAATCGTAAATTGAAATCGTTGTACCTAATACCTCGTACCTTGTACTTTTGAATAAAGCTCTACTCTTCCAATCCACATTACACCTCACTTTAATCTTTGATCTTTAAACCTTAATCTCTCCCCGCATACTGGCTCGTCGCTTAAAATAGACTAAGGTCTATTTTCTTAACGCTTCCGCCCTCTTTTTTCCTCTTTCGTGGAATAAAATCCAGCTCTTCACGTCTCTATGTCTCTAAGTCAATACGTCTTTATGTTCTTCTGTCTTTAAAGCGAGACTATAATCGATGGTCTATAGTCCATACTTCTTTTATTGAGTGCTAAGTTTTACGTACTGATGCCCTTTACCTTATTTCTTGTACCTACGAATCTTAAAATCTCATAGTCTTAAAATCTTATTGTAAATAGTCAATTGTTGAATTGTAAATCGAAATGCCTTCATTTTTTAATTTTCTTGAACAAAGCCACACATTAGCAAGACATACTATCCCCCTCTTTAATCTTTAATCCTTGATCTTTAATCTTCTTAATCACCCCACTCTGCGATCACAGTTTCTCCTCCGACAGGTTTGTCTCCTATTTTTGCATTGATCTTTGTTCCTAATGGGAAGAACAAATCCACACGCGAACCAAATTTTATAAAACCAAAGTCCTCACCTTGTGTTACCTTATCACCTTCTTTTACATACCAACAGATTCTTCTAGCCAAGGCACCAGCTATTTGGCGTACAAGTATCTCTTTTCCGTTTTCATGTTTGGTAACTACAGTGGTACGTTCATTTAGTTCACTAGACTTAGGATGCCAGGCTACCAAATATTTACCTGCATGGTATTTGAAATAACTTACTACTCCAGAAATAGCATTTCTATTGACATGCACATTCAGTGGAGACATGAAGATAGATACCTGTATTCTTTTGTCCTTAAAATATTCGTTTTCCAGCACTTCTTTTACAATCACCACCTTTCCGTCTGCAGGAGCATAGATTTTACTAGGGTCTATAGGGGTAGTTCTTTTGGGGTTACGAAAGAACTGTACGATAAGAACAAAAACGACAAGTAGCCCAAAGGAAAGAATATAATATAGCCACGATATGTTTTCTAAGTCTTTGAATAAGAGAATGTTGACTAAGCCTAGAAATAAAAATGAAATGATGATGAGTCTCCTACCTTCTTTGTGTATCATGTTTGATTGCGTTTAAGTTATATGATCTTGTGAGGATTGGTAGATTTTAGAAGGGTTATAAAAACGCTCTATTCTTTCACAAACCACATCACAGCATAAAACTATGAACTTGTAGTATAAATGCCAATAGTTATAAAAAGAATATTATCTAAATGGTAAAGAATGTTTTGCAAAACCTTAGTTATACAAAGCATTCGTAAAGTACCTCTTTATTTGAGGATTTTGTAAACTATGCCTTAGCTTTCATGAACTTTTAGGTTAGCCGTTAACTTTGTAGTAATGAATCAAAAACGTTTTGCTATTCATTTTTTTATAAAGCTAACAGCTAACCGCTAAAGGCTAAAAGCTCTAGCCACAAAAAGTATTAACTATAGTATAAAAACTAAATTACTGCTGAATAGTACAAAGTATAAAGTACCAAGTACCACGATAAGTATTTTTGGACGACTACTTAAGGAAAGCATTTAAAAAAATAATGTGCTAACTTTTTAGTACTCAAACTACTTAAAAGAAACCATTCTTTGTACCTTGTACTTAATGCAGACTTTTGTGAAAACCCGAATAACCGAATTTTAATGTAAACTAGCTTCTTATCTACTTATATTTAAAACCCTCCTCTATATTTCATGGTTTGGGCTACTTTGTCAATGGCAACGATATAAGCGGCAATACGCATAGATACACCATAAGCAAGCATCGTATTGAATACCTTGTCAAAGGCTTCTCCCAATATTCTTTCTGATCTACGCTGTACTCTGTCAAGCTCCCATTTATAACCTAAACGATTTTGTACCCATTCAAAGTAAGAAACTGTTACTCCGCCAGCGTTTGCCAAGATATCTGGAACAACCAATATTCCTTTATCTTTGATGATAGTGTCCGCTTCTGCCGAGGTAGGCCCATTAGCACCTTCTACAATGAGCTGTGCTTGTATGCTTCCAGCGTTTTCTATGGTGATAGCATCTTCCATTGCGGCAGGAATGAGAACATCTACTTTGGCAGAGAGAAGCTCAGCATTAGTTATTTTTTCTCCATCGCTAAACCCTTCTAACGACCTACCATTGCTTTCGGTGTATTTCATTGCTTTTTGGATGTCTATCCCTTCGTCATTCCAGTAAGCACCCGAGAGGTCGCTGATAGCTTTTACTTTTACGCCTCGTTCTGCCAAAAGCAATGCAGCATGTGAGCCTACATTTCCAAAACCTTGTACTACGCATGATGCTTTGGTGGGAGTCAAAGATATTTTTTCTAATGCTTTGAGTGCGGTAGTCATTACCCCTCTACCTGTAGCTTCTACTCTTCCTAGTGAACCACCCAATACCAAAGGTTTGCCTGTCACCATAGCGGCTTCTGTTTTACCCTCTGTCTTAGAGTATTCATCCATCATCCAGCCCATCTCTTTTGCACTAGTTCCCATATCTGGTGCGGGGATGTCTTTGTCTTTGCCAAACACATCTATCAAGGATAATGTATAAGCGCGTGTAAGCCTTTCTTTCTCGCCATCAGATAGTTCCCTAGGGTTGCATTTGATGCCACCTTTTGCACCACCATAAGGAATATCCACTACTGCACATTTCCATGTCATCCATGCAGCTAGGGCTTTGACTTCATCTATATTTACATGTGGGTCAAAACGTACGCCCCCCTTAGAAGGACCTAAAATATTGGAATGTATGACACGATAGCCTTCAAAAACTTTTTTCTTACCATTGTCCATAGTGATAGGTAAGCTCACGTGTACTTGCTTAGCAGGTGATTTGAGTACTTCATAAGTTTCATCGTCTAGTCCAAGCTTCTCTGCTGCTATGTTGAAGCGAGACATCATAGACTCAAACGGATTTGACTTATCCTTAATAGGTGCTGGTTCTACGTATTTTAATTTTGACATAGTTGATTTTTATGATTGCATTGTCTGACATTTTTTGACAAGAATAACATGACTCTGTGATTATACTAATCATTTTTAATAAATGTTATATCTACTAGCATTTTTTTAACCACTCTAATCACAAACATACTCTTTACACAGCAAAATAACTTGCCTTTCATCAACATTCGTCGTTGCCAAGAGTATGTTTTTACCTTCTTTTTTTACCTTTAGTTTTTTTCTGATATTCCCAATATCATCTTTGAAATTTCTAATGATGATGGTTGCTGCTTGTACATCTTTTTCTTTCAGTCTATGTTTTGCTTTAGTGTAGCCTATCTCTTCTTCTAGTTCAAAAATCCTTCCAGGGAAATCCGTAATCAAATCAGTAGAAGTATAGATGTGACTATTTTTATGAAGTTTACATAATGAAAAACGTTTCGCAATGCTTTTGAAAGCCCCAGCTTTAGTGATACTATTGTTGGGCAAATAAAGGTAAGGCTGTACTTCACTTGTTTGCGTAGAAAGACGTTCTTCTTCTGCATAAGAAAATCGAAACGATACGGTTCTTTTGGTAAGTATATTGCTTGCAACGATTACAGGAGTTTCAGTCCAGTTTTTTTCTATCAAAAACAATACTTCCTTACATTCATTTTTTACAGAAACAATATGTACTTCTTTGACAAAATTTAAGTCTTGCATTGCTTGTTTGATGGCAAGCATAGGAGAAGCCTTGATGAGTAAGCTGTTAGTCTTTGTTATGATTTCGCTTTGTAGTGCAACAATATTGGGGAGGCACGCTTCTAATAGTACTATTTTTTGATTTGTATCGTCTCTTCTGTGTGGGTCAATAAAAACAAAATCTACATCTTCCGTCTGCTTTAAATAGTCTATAGCATCAGCTTCTACGACATTCGTACCCTTACAGTTAGTTACAGCAAAATTATGCAAGGCAAAAGTTGTAAGTTCTTGCTCTCTTTCTATATAGGTGCTTTTATCAAAGCATCGGCTTAGCGCCATAAAGTCGATTCCCATTCCCCCCGTAAGGTCAAGCATTTTCTTACCTTTAGTAATTAGGCTAGCTTTGTATAGTGCTGTTTGTTCAGACGAACATTGCTCTATAGATACTTTACTCGGAAAGAGCAAGCGACTATCTGCATACCATGTAGGAAGTTTGTCTTTGAATTTTTGCCTAGATTTGATTTGGTGAACGATTGCCTTGATAGGTAGTGTATGAGGATGTTTTTTGAATAATAACTTCTCTGGAGATTCGTCTTGATGTTGCTGTATAAACGCTTGACTTTCTTGGCTCAGCAAATCTTGGATAGTACTACTAATCATAAATATAGTAAAGCAAAAATTAAATCACCGTTCAGGGATTCCGGGCTTAAAAATAAAAAGTCAAAAAACAATAAGTTTTGAGGGAAGTCTTCCTTTATTTTTCCTAAAAAGTATAACTTTAGGAAAGAAAGGAGTTTAAGTGATAGAAAAGGAAGACTTCCCTAGTTAAAAGCGGAATCCCTGAATCACCGTTGGGTAGTACGAAGTATCAAGCACCAAGTACAAGCTGTACTTGGTGCCTTGTACTTCGTGAAGACTTTTGTAAAAAGCAGTATAGTGTGATGGTATCCATTCGGTAAATCACGTTAATCCTTCCCCGCATACTGGCTCGTTGCTAAAAACAGACTAAGGTCTGTTTTCTTAACGCTTCCGCCCTCATTGATTTTTCACTAAATACTTTCTGTGGCTAAAGCTTTTAGCCTTTAGCAGTTAGCTTTTATTTTATTAAAGAAAGCTTTGCATAACTAAGATTTTGTATAAACTGAATAAGTACAAAAGATGGTCTTGCAAAGCCTTCTAAAAATGAATAGCGTATCGTTTTGACTCATTACTAAAAAAGCTAAATACTAACCTTTTCCCTCTTTAATCACTAACCACTAATCACTAACCACTAATCTCTAATCAAAGACTAATTTCAAACTGCATCAAATCAATGAACTGTTGAATTCTAGTGTCTAGATCCTCATCACTAAGCGACTCTATCTTTTGCGTACCAAATTTTTCAACACAATAAGAAGCCATCGCCGAGCCATAAACAATGGCGCGTTTCATATTTTCAAAGCTAGCATCATCAGTTTTAGAGAGGTAGCCGATAAAGCCCCCTGCAAAAGTGTCTCCCGCACCAGTAGGATCAAATACATCTTCTAATGGCAATGCAGGCGCAAAGAACACTTGTTCTTTATCAAAAAGCAATGCTCCATGTTCTCCTTTTTTGATGATGATGTTTTTAGGTCCCATTGCCATAATCTTTTTGGCAGCTTTCACCAATGAATATTCACCAGAGAGTTGTCTAGCCTCCTCGTCATTGATAGAAATAACATCTACCATTGCAATCACCTCTTTCAATTCTTCCAAGGCAATATCCATCCAAAAATTCATCGTATCCATTAAGATCAATTTAGGACGTTTTTCCAATCGCTCAATTACAAGTTTTTGCAGGGCAGGAGCAAGGTTACCCAGCATGAGGTATTCACAGTCTTGGTAGCTGTCAGGTAGGACAGGATCAAAATTTTCGAGTACATTTAGCTCCGTTACCAAAGTATCTCGTGTATTCATATCATTGTGATATTTTCCAGACCAAAAGAAAGATTTTTCGCCTTGTTTTATTTGGAGTCCCTCTACATTGATGTGGTGTCTTTGTAGTTTGTTGATTTCAGATTCGGGAAAATCCTCTCCAACCACAGCAACCAAATTGATGTTTTGCTCATAGTACGAAGCGGAAAGACAAGCATAGGTTGCAGAGCCACCTATTATTTTATCTGTTTTTCCAAAAGGTGTCTCTATCGCGTCAAAAGCGACTGTCCCTATAACTAATAAACTCATAAATTCGTATCTTTAATTGTTTTGTAGCAAATATCTCTTTATTTTGACAAAAAAACCAGTAAATAAGGAATTCTTAAAATCTTGCCATCAGCTTATGAAATTACTGAGATTACTCACATTACTCACCTTTTTTACGGCTCAAGCCCAAGAAAATTTTCACCGTGGATGTATTTCTACCATACCCTTTCAGCAAAGCCATTGCAATCTGCATCAAGGATGTCAATCCAAAGCTTTTTTTAGAAGCTTTCGTACGGCAACTACTACTTCAATCGTTGATTCAGCCTCCATTGGTTTTCGCATCAAAGTAGCCGTACATGTGCTATATGATGATGAAAACTCAGTACAAAATATTTCAGACAGTCAGATAGCATCTCAAATAGAAATCCTAAACAAAGATTTTAGAAGAAAAAATGATGACGCTACTTCTACACCAGACGAGTTCATGTCTGTCGCTGCCGATACACGTATAGAGTTTGAGTTGGATACCATCATCAGAGTATTGACTACTAAGTCGGAATGGGACGCTGTAGATTCAGATGGTAATCCAAGTATAGATTATGATGATATGAAGTTTGCAGATAGTAGCGGTAGCGATGCCTTGGATACAGAACAATACTTAAATATATGGGTAGCTTCGCTTACCAATGGTTTGCTTGGCTATGCTCAATTTTCACCAAACTATTATAGTACGCCTTCTCCAAGTACAGACGGGGTAGTAGTAAATTACCGTGCTTTTGGAAATGAAGGCACGGCAACTTATCCTTATAATGAAGGAAGAACAGCCACACACGAGGTAGGGCACTGGCTAGGGCTATACCATACATGGGGAGATGGGGGCTGTAGTTATGACGACATCATTGACGATACGCCTAATTGTACTGGTCGATATTATGCGAAAAGTTGGAGTGGGTGTATTGGTCCAGGTGACAAATGTCGTGACGGAAATAGGATGATAGAAAACTATATGGACTACTCAGATGATGGGTGTATGAACCTCTTTACAGAAGGGCAAGCAGACGTCATGAGAAATAATTTATATTATCATAGAAGTGGTGTGTTTGAAGAGTTTTTGATACCAGCCCCTGCTTTTACCTATGACAAATACCTTATAGAAGTAGGAGACTCTATTACCTTCACTAGTCTTACCTATAATACTGATTCACTTTACTGGCAACTCGAAGGAGCGTCCAACGAAGAAGTTTATAATGATAGTATCCTGAAAGTTAGTTACGACTCAGCAGGTATTTATAGTGTTACACTTACATCCTATGACGAAGATGATAGACCACTTACATTAACAAAAGAACACATCATAGAAGTAGAAACATTTATCCCAGATGAGGTAGAAGATGCCTCTATTGACAATCCGTTGATTTATCCTAATCCTTCACCAGGCAATGTATATTCGCTCACAAATATTGATAAGATACGTACACTTGCACTTTACAATTCAAAAGGCGAACTCTTAGAGTCCTTTAGTTTCTCAGAAGAAGGCCAAGCCCAAATAGATATTAATGATTTTAAAGAAGGAATTTATTTTTTGAAAATAATAACCGAAGACGGTAGCAAGGTAATGAGATTGGTTAAGAGAGATTGATATAATAAGACTACAAAACCTAACACTATATGAGTAAATCGACAATAGAATCCCTAAAAGAAGCATTAAGTTTTTCCCCAGACAACACAGCCCTACGCTTACATTTGGCACAAACGCTCAAAGAGCATAATCAGCTAGAAGAAGCAAAAGACCATTATCAAATCATACTCAAAACAGAAAATAACGCTAGCGCCAAATACGGTTTGGCATCAGTGTATTACACTATGGAAGAGTATGCAACCTGTAACATCATATTAGAAGAATTGTTAGCAGAAGGAAAAGAAACTTTTGATGTGCTTTTACTTAGAGCCAAAGCACTGAGCAAAGAAGGAGCTATTCCCGAAGCTATAGAAATATATCAAAAAGTAATAGCCAAAAACCCGTCATACAGAGACGAAGAACTAGACGAGCAATTGAGGTTGCCAAACTCCTTTGTCGAAGGGGAAGACGATGCTTCTGACCTAGCTTTTTTACAAAAGCCGGCCATAACATTTGAGCAAGTAGGAGGCATGGATGCCGTAAAAAAAGAAATAGACTTAAAAATCATACAACCCTTACAGCATCCCGAAATTTATAAAGCCTATGGTAAAAAAATAGGAGGGGGCATATTGCTGTATGGGCCTCCAGGATGTGGTAAAACTTTTTTGGCAAAAGCTACTGCGGGACAAGTAAAGGCAGACTTTGTATCCGTAAGTCTAAACGATATCCTTGACATGTGGATAGGCAATAGCGAAAAGAACCTACATGAAATATTTGAACTAGCACGCATTAACAAACCAAGCGTTCTCTTTTTTGACGAAATAGATGCTTTGGGCGCTAGTCGTAGTGATATGAAGCAGTCTGCCAGTAAGACCTTAATCAATCAGTTTTTGCAAGAACTAGACGGAATGCAAAGTGATAATGATGGCGTACTCATCATAGGAGCAACCAATACCCCTTGGCATTTAGATACAGCTTTTCGCAGACCAGGGAGATTTGACCGCATCATCTTTATCCCACCGCCAGACCAAGAGGCAAGAAAAGCAATCTTCCAATTGAAGTTAGCAGAGAAACCAAAAGAAGGTATCAACTACGACACCCTAGCCAAAAAGACCAAAGAATACTCAGGGGCAGACATAGAAGCCATCATAGATATCGCCATCGAAGGAAAGTTAGAAGAGTCAATCAAAAAAGGAGTTCCCACACCACTGACTACCAAAGACTTGCTATCGGCCATCAAAAAGCATAAAGCCACTACAGCTGAGTGGTTTACTTCTGCTAAAAATTTTGCGCTTTATGCTAACGAATCAGGAATGTATGATGATATCTTAGCTCACTTAAACATTAAAAAATAATGTTCCACGAAAAATTACAAAGAGCAGAAATATTGATAGACCAAGGCAAGTACGAAGGAGCCGAAAGCATCTTACAAGACTTGGTCAAAGAAGCGCCAGATAACGCTATGGTACTAGGGTACTATAGCGTGGTAAGCCTTAACCTCAATAAAAATAAGAGAGCAAATGAATTGATAAAAAGTGCCATCAAACTAGCACCAACGCATGATTTTTTTTATTATATAGAAGCGCAAGTAGCACTTCGTTTTGACAACTACGACCAAGCAGAAAAGTCCCTACAATTTGCGATACAGCTAGATCCCGAAGAAGCAGACTATCATGCGTATTATGCCTTCATCAAGTTAGACCGTAAGGAATATGCCGTAGCCTTAGAAAAAGCAAATCACGCTTTATCTTTGGATGGCGAAAACCTTATGGCATTGAACGCTAGAGCTAGAGCCTTAACTAAGCTAAACGATGTAGAGGGAGCTAAGCAAACCATACAAG
>WTJX01000150.1:1665-6317 GCA_011524675.1 Cytophagales bacterium | reverse complement strand
GGGAGAAAGTCAAGCTACAGATTGTGATTGTGAAAAAAGCTGCAATTCAAAGCAACTTTCAGAGAATAGAAGAGTGGAGATTGATTTTGACGCTCCGTAAAATGGAAGTATAGTGTGTTTTTTAAATGATGATACTAAATGGTTTTTCTTTTAACAGGAAAAGCCATTTTTTTTGTCCCAAATGTTAAGTTACTATCAAATTTAACCGTAGCGGTGCTATGCTGAAATAAACTTCCCTTCAAACCGACTGCTAGCTAAAAAGATACTTATTTTGTCTTTTCCCCACGCTAGCCTCCAAATTTTTTGCTAGTTAACTTCTCATAACGAATTTTAACGCATAGTCTAGGTTCAATTGGCAAATTTTAAACTCTTTTTTTACTTCCTCAGTGAATACTTCGTGTTGTTTTTATAAATATAAAGAAATTATCCTGTATTATTTTGTGCTCTTTTCTTGTGAAATAGCGTATGCTTAACGTCTATTTTAAATACTTAATGTATTGATTATCAGTTGTTTAATTGTTTTCAACATGTTTACAACATTGTTGTTCTTTTGTTCTTTTTTTTAAGTCTTTATGTTTGGTCATACATTTTTTTAATCAACCCATTAAATAATAATTTATGAAAAACATATTCAAAATTTTAGCGTTAGTTATCACAATGCATTCTTATGCACAATACGATCTTGCAGCTTTTGCCGCAGATGATAGTCAAAATATCTCTTTCAATAGTACCAGTAGTAGCGTTTTTTTTTCTGCCAGTGCTACTAGCGCACCAAATATGTACACAAATGATACCCTGTACTTTCCATGTACTGTAAGTAGTATTACACCTGCTAGTGGTGAAACCAATTCTACGGATACTCTTGAGCTAGATATTTCTGTTCAAAGTCACTGGGCTACAGATAAACCAACGATTACAGTATCTAACAGACTTAATTCTTATACTTTTAATAATGTAGGAGACTTAGCTCATTCTGTAGGTACTTATCGGTTTGTCGAAGGTGAGGTAGATACTCTCAAAGTTGTTGTTAACAGCAGTATATTGGCTTTTCATGGAATTATACTTCAAAAAACCACAAGTTCAGTGATTTTGAATAGCTCTAAAGACTTACTCACAAGTCAAGCTACCATATCTAACCCTGTAGAGAATGGTCTGTTAAGCATAGATTTGAATGACGCAGTAGCAGAATTGGAGTTACTCAATATGCAAGGAGAAATAGTAAAATCGTTTGCAGTAAACGGAAAAGGAGATTTCTCAGTCTCAGACCTTACAGCAGGAATCTATGTGTTAAGAGATACGCAAGGTATTAGTTTTAGGAAAATAATGATTAAGTAATTTCGTAACATTTTACATTTAAAAAAAGGCTTAGGTAAACCACTGGTTTTCTTAAGCCTTTTTTTATTGTACAAACAAATTAATGATGAATATTCTAAATGCTAGTATGGCGACTAAGGGGAATTGTTTGTTAAGTTAAAATCAAATGAGTATGATTTATACGATGTGATTGCCCAATATTCTTGTTTCAGCTTTTTTTGAATAAAATAGGTGTTTTTTTACTATTTAAATTATACTACTCTCATTTTTTAGTATACCATAGTTAAAAGGTTTTTGTTGTAACTATATCATTATTAGTTGTTTATGTTGTCATTAACAGTTTTCAACATATTCAAAACCCTGTTTTTCTTTTACATCAAATAATTAAACTATATGTTTGAATCACATAAAAAAGATAGTTTTTGTAACTAAAGAAAAGAGAGATCGTTTTTAAAAAGGCTTTGCACAAATCATGTTTAGCACTCATGTTAAAACTAAGAGTGTATCAATCTTTAGTTAGGCAAAATATTCATTTTACATCAACAATAAATTAACACCGTATGACCAAAAATAATAGGACTTTTTTTATCTACTTTATTCTTTTTTTTATATCCTCTTCATTAGCTGCAAAGGATGTATCGCTCTATGTAGCCAAAGGTGGGAGTGACCAAAACAAAGGAACAGCAAAGAAGCCTGTGGCAAGTATCGAGAGGGCGAAGGAACTGGCAAAAGCAAAGGCAGGCAAAGAGGCCGTAACTATTCATGTAGGGGATGGTGTTTACTATTTACCTCAAACCTTGGTATTTGGAGCAGAGCATTCTGGAACGAAGGATAAACCTATTGTTTTTAAAGCAGAGAACGAGGGCAAAGCGATCATTAGTGGAGGGTCACTTTTGAGCTTAACTTGGAAAGCGTATAAAGATGGTATCTACCAAGCTAAAACCCCCAAAGGCATTGCTATAGATCAACTATTTGTCAATGGTAAAAATCAACGCATGGCACGCTACCCCAACTATGATCCTAAGAAAAAAACAACACCTTATAATGGCAGTGCTGCCGATGCCATCTCAAAAGAAAAAGCAGCCACATGGAAAAACCCTAAAGGAGCGTACATACATGCCTTGCACAGTTACAAATGGGGAGGGTATCACTATGAAGTTACAGGCAAAGATGAAAATGGTGAGCTTACCTATGAAGGGGGATGGCAAAACAACCGCCAAATGGGGATGCACAAAGACTATCGCATGATAGAAAATGTATTTGAAGAGTTGGACGCTCAAGGCGAATGGTATCATAACGCCAATACCAATACATTATATTATTATCCCGAAGAAAATGTAAACTTAGAAAGTGCTAAGATAGAGGTGGTACGATTGAGACATTTGATAGAATGTACGGGTACTGAAGCAACACCAGTAAAGCATATTAGCTTTGAAGGTTTTGTCTTTAGACACACTGCTAGAACCTTTATAGATACCAAAGAACCTTTATTACGTTCTGATTGGGCTATTTACAGAGGAGGGGCTATATTGCTAACAGGAACAGAAAATATCAGCATTTTGGATTCGGAATTTGACCAAGTAGGTGGGAATGCCATCTTTGTCAATAACTACAACAGACAAACGCTGGTCAAGGGATGTCATATCCATGATGCTGGTGCTAGTGGGGTTTGTTTTGTAGGTGATCCTAAAGCTGTAAGAAACCCATTGTTTGAATATGGACAAAAAAATGATCTCACAAAAATAGACTTGACTGTAGGTCCTAAAACTAATAATTATCCTGCTAAGGGGGTAGTAGAGGACTGCTTGATACATGGTATAGGACGTACTGAGAGACAACCTGCGGGGGTAACGATTGATATGGCACAAAATATTAGCATCTTAGATGTTTCTATCTACGATTGTGCAAGATCAGGGATCAATATAGGTGATGGTGCTTGGGGTGGACATCTGATTGATAGATGTGATGTTTTCAAAACAGTACAAGAAACGCACGATCATGGTTCTTTTAACTCTTGGGGTAGAGATCGTTTTTGGAGACCAGACCGTAGAGCATCACAAACAGCCATAGACAACAACCCTCAATTACCCTTTTTGGATGCTATGGAAACAACTACCATCAGAAACAGTCGTTGGAGATGTGACCATGGCTGGGATATAGACTTAGATGATGGCTCTACCAATTATGATATTTATAACAACCTTTTATTGGGTGGTGGACTAAAGTTAAGAGAAGGTTTTAGAAGAAGAGCGTGGAACAACATCATCATTGGCAGGGGGTTTCATCCTCATGTGTGGTATGCTAACAGTGAAGATGAATTTTTTAATAACATCACCAATGGAAAGCATAAGGGGGTAGGTGCTCCAAGGAAGGATGCTAAGGGTAAAAATGTAGATCAAAATTTCTTTTATGGTAGAGATATTTACGGAAAAGATGCTTTTGTAGAGTTTGGCTGGGATATGAATTCTGCTTACGGTAACCCTTTATTTGTTGACCCTAAAAATGGTGATTATACCATCAAAGAAGGTTCGCCAGCGTTTAAAGTAGGTTTCAAAAACTTCCCTATGGATCAGTTTGGAGTGAAGAAGCCTAGCCTAAAGGCGATAGCCAAAACACCTATCATCCCTTATTACAAAGCACTTACGGAAGAAGAAATACAGACGATTGCTGCTAAGGCTGTTAAGGCTACAAAGGTAAAACCGTTTTACTGGTTGGGGACGGAACTGTCAGAACTGCAAGGTGAAGAATATTCTGCCTATGGCATAGCCAAGAGTGATGGTGGTTTGGTTGTGAAAAAGTTTTCAAAAGGTTCTCAACTTGAGAAATCGGGAATTGAAGTAGGAGATGTTTTACTATTCATTGGAGATAAGGGAATTACCAATAAAATCATTTTTTGGAAAACAGTAAATAACATAAAAAACAAAGACCTATCGCTTACCATTGTCAGAAACCAAAGCAAAAAAAATATTATCGTCAAACGGTAATTAGATTTTGAGAGGTTAAGATTTTTAGACAAAAGACGCAAGACAAAAGAGGTGAATGACTGGATTTTATTCCACGAAAGTGGCGTTTTTTAATTAATAATGAAGAATGTATAATTAATAATGGGGTGTAGTGTGAATTGAGAGAGTAGAGCATTATTAAATTAAGAAATTAAAGTAATGAAAAAATGAATGAGAGGTAGTGGTTAGAGCTTCATGATTAGTTTGGAGTTATGGTTTATGAGTTTTTTTAGTGATTAGTGTTTAATATACTTTATACTATAGACTTAGTACTCAATACCAGATACTAACTACTAGATACTTTGTACTTAAGACTTAGTACTCAATACTAGATAC
>WTJX01000150.1:0-1565 GCA_011524675.1 Cytophagales bacterium | reverse complement strand
AGATACTAACTACTAGATACTTTGTACTTAAGACTTAGTACTCAATACTAGATACCGGATACTCAAAAAAAACGTAAAACGTATAACTTAATATAATATGAAAAAAACATTTGTTTTAGTTGCAACATTATTCATTTCTTGCACCCTCTTCGCAGGAAAAATAAACAAAAGCCGTCCTAACATTATCTTTATTTTTGCGGATGATATGGGCATTGGGGATGTGTCGCATACGACGGGAAAAGTACCTACTCCTCACTTGGATAGACTGGCAAAGGAGGGAATGCAATTTACAGATGCACATACATCCTCTTCGGTGTGTACGCCATCGCGCTATTCCTTACTGACAGGAAGGTATAACTGGAGAACACGCTTGCCATATCATGTATTTGTGAACCCAAAAGAAAAGCCATTGATAAAGAAGGATGAAGAAACAGTGGCTAGTTTGTTGAAGACGGTAGGTTATCATACGGCTTGTATTGGTAAGTGGCATTTGGGCATAGGGTGGCAGTCTGTGGATGGTAACTATAATGACAAATGGAAAATAGACTATAGTAAGCCTGCTGTTACGCCTACTACCAATGGTTTTGATTATTTCTTCGGGATATGTGGTTCTTTGGATATGCAGCCTTTCCTTTACATAGAGAATGAATTGGCAGTAAATCCTCCTACTTTAGAACAACAAAATAAGGCAAAAGTGATCGTAGGGAAAGGCTTCAAAGCGGTCAAATGCTTACAAGACTTTGCTGCCAAATCGGTGGAGTACATAGAAGAAAGAGCCAAAGAAGATGATCCTTTTTTCTTATACTTACCTCTTACCTCACCACATACGCCCATTATACCTAGCGAAAAATGGTTAGGCAAATCGGGCATAGGAAAGTATGGCGATTTTTTGATGGAAACAGACTGGGTAGTAGGAGAAGTACTTAGAGCCTTAGACGAACAACAACTTAATGAAAATACATTAGTACTATTTTCTACTGACAACGGTTGTTCGCCTGCGGCACGTATTCCCGACTTAAAAGCCAAAGGACACTCGCCTAATGGCAACCTCAGAGGGAATAAGGCAGATATTTACGAAGGAGGGCATCGCGTGCCTTTTATCTTGAGGTGGCCGGCTGTCATCAAAGCAGGAACAGCAACTGACCGCTTGACTTGTTTGACAGACTTTATGTCTACTTGTGCAGAAATCACAGGGGCAACATTAGACGAGGCATCGTCGGTAGATGGGATTTCTTTTTTAACGACAATGAAGAAGCCTAGCTACGTCAAAGACAGAACAGATATCATTCACCATTCTATCAATGGTTCTTTCTCTATCAGGCAAGGCAACTGGAAACTAGCCTTATGCCCTGGTTCTGGTGGGTGGAGTACTCCCAGAGCAGGGAAAACACCTCCTGGTTCACCTAAAGTACAGTTGTTTGACCTAGCAGATGATATTGAAGAAACAAAAAATCTACAAGCGGACTACCCAGAGAAAGTAAAAGAGCTTACTGCCTTGCTACAAGAATATGTTGAAAAAGGAAGAAGTAACGAGGGTGCACCACAAAAAAATGATAGAGTAATAA
>WTJX01000566.1 GCA_011524675.1 Cytophagales bacterium | reverse complement strand
GCCAATAGCCCTGCTCGTATCAAGACATTTGACTTTGACTTCGGGAATTTGGCTATCAAAGGAAGAGGTGCAGGAGGAAATATATTGACAAAATATGCTGTTAAAAAAATTAACTTAAAAGAAAAAGGTCTTTCTACCCTTGGAGGTATAACGTTATATTATGATGATATCGTAGGAAGACTAAACAAAGAGGAGAGAGGACAACTTTTGGGTACGTTTGATGGTACCGATAAGATCATAGAAGTTACAAAAAAAGGAGAATATCGCCTTACAGATTTTAACCTTACTAACCGTTTTGATCCTACCAAAGCAGAAATTGTAGAAAAGTTTGAAGATCAAAGGGCGCTTTCGGTTATTTACATGGACGGTGACACCAAGGTAACCTATGTAAAACGATTTGTCATAGAGACAAGTACTTTAGATAAATTATATTCGTTCATTTCAGATCATAGCTCTAGTAAGCTTCTTTTTGTAACTACCAAAAAGAAGCCAATGGTGAAGTACATCTATCAAGTAGGTCGTAAAAATGAGGAGGCAGTACTTGACTTAGAAGCATTTATAGATGTAAAAGGTTGGAAGTCTATGGGGAATAAATTGACCGAAAATAAGGTCAGAAAAGTAGAGTTGATTAGTTTTGAAAAAGAGCAACCAAAGGTAGTTGAGGAAAAAGAAACACAAGAAAGTCCCAAAGGACCAAAGGATCAGTTAGGACTTTTTTAGAATCAAAATGTTTAGGTAGTCGTTTAAAAATAACCGATAATTATTTTTTGTCTGCCTACTTATGATTTTTTAATCATGATGCTATTAACTAGTTTTGTCTTTGTGTTATAAAGATGAAACGAGTAGGTCGAATGTTAAATATTTGTTGTAGCGTGCTTATAAGCGTATCTTTATATACTTGTAAAGCGTATGTTGGATAAAGCAATCGACTACTCAAAACGTGAAATCTGTAACTTAAAACGTATATAAACATATGAAGGCAGTAGTATTTCCAGGTCAAGGTTCTCAATTCGTAGGAATGGGAAAAGACTTATACGAATCAAACGAACAAGCAAAAGAGCTGTTCGATAAAGCAAACGATATTTTGGGCTTTTCCATTACCGATATCATGTTTGCTGGTACTGATGAAGAATTAAAGCAAACAGATGTAACCCAGCCCGCCATCTTTTTACACTCTGTGATTTTGGCTAAGACAACAGCTGATTTCTCGGCTGATGTAGTGGCAGGTCATTCTTTAGGAGAGTTTTCTGCTTTGGTAGCCAATGGTGCATTAACCTTTGATGATGCACTCTTATTAGTAAGTAAGAGGGCAAAAGCAATGCAAAAAGCTTGTGAACTGGCAGAAGGAGGTATGGCAGCTATCTTGGGATTGGGAGATGAACAGGTAGAGGAGCTATGTGCTCCTATAGAAGATGTAGTACCTGCTAACTATAACTGTCCTGGTCAACTGGTTATTTCGGGTGCAAAACAAGGGATAGAATTAGCTTGTGAGAAAGCAAAAGAAATGGGCGCAAAAAGAGCTTTGGTATTACCTGTAGGTGGTGCTTTTCATTCTCCTTTGATGGAACCAGCAAGGGCAGAATTGGCGCAAGCTATCGAATCTACTACATTTGCTAAGCCTGTATGCCCTGTTTATCAAAATGTTACTGCCAAAGCAGAGTCAGACATTGTGAAGATCAAAGAAAATTTGGTGGCACAGCTTACTGCACCAGTAAAATGGACGCAAACAGTACAAAATATGCTTCATGATGGCATTGAGCAGTTTGTAGAGTGCGGTCCAGGGAAAGTATTGCAAGGGCTAGTAAAAAAAGTAGATAGAAAAATACCTACTTCTGCTATTTAAATAAAATAACTTTTGTTTGCGTTATGAAATATACATACATAGCTATGTGGGTATTGACAATAGTGTTTTTACTATATCTAGCAAAAATAGCACTAAAATACTCCTTGATAGTTGCTTTGGGCTTAGCATTGCTTTATGCTATCAAATATTTTAAACGCAAACAAAGATAAAAGAAGATTTTACATAAGTAAGTTAGCACCTCTTCGGTAAAGTAAGCATTTACTTTTAGTTTTTTATGATTGCTTGCCGCCTACTTCTAACAGTGTACTAATGCATTGAAAACCAAGTACTTGTTTGTTTAGTATATCTCTTTAGGGTAATGAGTGGTATTCCCATGAAATAATTTGTAACTTACCGATAGTTTATGTATCATATATTTTGAAAAATTACAAAGCCACATATCTTTTTTGTCTTATAAGTCTTTCAGCTTTTTATGTCAATGCAGAGCCTCTTCTTGATGATAGTACAGTACTTATTTATGGACCTACTAGCACAGAATATTATTACTTAGAAGATATTATACAAAATAATAATACTCCTAGAACAGTAGATACTACCATCTATTCCATCCACGAAAATAAATATATCTACGGCAATAAAGATCAGCAATACATCAATCTCGGTAATTATTCAAGTGCTCGATCGGGTATATATTATCAAGCACCAAAGAAGTTAGGTAGGCAATTGGGGATTACTATTTTTGACCCTTATGCTTTTGACCTAGATAATATCAAGTATTATGATACTAAATCCCCTTACACAGATGTACAGTTTGAACAGACAAGTACTGGGCAGCAAGTCTTAGATGTGAGCTTTTCTAGGAATGCGACCTCTTTGTTTAATATAGGTTTTGTGTATAGAAAGATAAGTACGCTTAAGCAAATAGGTCTTCCTAATGATGGTGAAAAATACGCCGAACCTCTTATACTACAACTAGAGAGTTCTTATAAATCAAAAAACGGGCGTTATACATCACTTTTTAGTATAGGGCATTTGTATCACTATGTCTTAGAAAACGGAGGGATAAGACAGGAGAATAACGCACAAGTGGACGATTATTTTGACTACGAATTAGAAGAGGTTTATTTGAATGATGTAGATGTACATGAAAAAAGACATGATTTTCATTTCTATCATCAATACGCAGTAGAAGGCAATAACAAGCTCCAATTGTTTCATCAGTTTGATAATTATCGAAGGTTTAATAAATATGCCGATTTTAACTTTCAAAGGAATATCGAATATTATGACTTAAAGGGCTTTGGGACTACAGATACAGTGTTCTCTTTTGGCGATACAATCACTTCCAGTACCGTAGAGCTTGTAAAAGATAGAGTCATATATAATAACTATGAAAACAAAGCGGGAATAAAAGGTTCTTTTGAAAACTTTTACTATCAAGCATACTTGAGACATAGGTATTTTTACTACAAAGTGCATGGCAAAGAGTTTAATACTGACCAACGATTCATGGAGCAGTTTATCGGAGGGCAGTTCAGAGCAGACTTGACTGATGACTTCACCTTTGATGGTAAGGCGGAATTTAGTATTGGTAACGATTATTCTATAAATCCAAGCATACGTTACAAAAAGTCCAAGGTAGCGCTACATCTGATGAATTACTCGCCTACTCTTCTTCAACAACGATACCGTTCTATTTTGTTTGATTGGGATAATAATTTTAGAAATACCAATTTAGTACAATTAAATGCAAGTACAGAAATTGGTAATGAGACTGTCAAATTAAGGCCTTCTTTTGAGCTATCTAATATAAAAAGGTATGTCTATTTTGATCAATCTGCCTTACCAGCACAAGAAAATGCCAATATTCAAATTTTTTCCCCTGTATTGGGCTATCAAGTAAATTGGCTTATTTTTCACTTGGATGGGTTCTTTAAATATTACTATACCTCAAACGAACAGCTTATTCGATCACCCAAATGGTTGTGGCAAAATAGAGCCTACTTAGAGTCAAGAATATTTAAGAAAAAATTAGTGTTTCGTTTAGGTATTGATATTAAAAGACAGTCAGCATATCGAGCTAATGAATACACACCTGTTACTCAATTATTCTTTTTACAAGATGATTTTGTAATACCTTCTTATTGGAACGCAGATGTTTTCTTTAACTTTAAAATCAAGTCTGCGCGCATATTTTTACGCTCTCATAATGTGTTTGCAGATATTTTAGGAAATGACAAAGGGTATTTTGCTTCTCCATATTATTCAGGTCTTAGAACTTCTTTTGATTTTGGAGTGAAGTGGTACCTATTTGATTAGTGTATTTTTTACCGAATGCTTCCTCACCTTAAAAGCTAAAAGCTCATTAAAATCAAAACGTGCAATTCATTCGGTAAAGCAAAAGCCCATCATATCCAAGATATGATGGGCTTATAAGATTCTTTTTGTGAATAAGATTATTAATTTTCTGATGTGCCCTGTATATCAATGGGGATATCACCAGAATAACTTAAAGTTAATGAAGTACCATTAGCGAGAGAGACATCAAGGTATAGTATATAATCATTTTCTCCATCATTAGTGATTTCCAAACTCCCATCAATAAAAAAATTGCTCTTTTCTACCCCTTCTGTATTATAACTAGAAAATCCATCGTAAAAAGTAAAAGATTCACTTTCAATGTCTGAAAAATAGTAAGTACCACTTTCTATTTCATCAGTGATAGTAGAGCTATATATGCTTATAATTATGGTGTTTGAATTGTCGTCTCTAAATGTTAAGTCAAAATTAGAAATTACATCTTCATCTAATGTGTAATCTATAGCTTCAACAAGAAAGGATGTAGTATCAAATTCGAAAAGAGAACTACCATTGTTGTTCTCGGTATAAATATCTGTTTCTTCATTACAAGAAATTAAAAAAACAACCAAAAGTAAAGCTAGCGAAATTATTGTATTCTTTTTCATAGTCATTAATATACGAATATAGTTATGTATATGCAAGAATCATTTTTTTTTAGGGCGAAAAATCTTAATGTTTTCTTCATTACAAGACAAATACGGACCTTTTAATAAATCTATGCAATAAGGAATGGCAGGAAATACGGCGTCTAAGCATTCTTTTATAGATTTAGGCTTACCAGGTAAGTTTACGATCAAACTCTGTTTACAAATTCCTGCTGTCTGTCTAGAGAGTATGGCGGTGGGCACATACTTCAAGCTTTCTTGTCTCATCAATTCTCCAAAGCCTGGCATCATCTTCTGACAGACGGCTTCTGTAGCTTCTGGTGTAACATCTCTAGCCGCTGGGCCTGTGCCTCCAGTAGTAACAATTAAGCAACATTGTTCTTCTGCCAGCGCTTTGAGTGTTTCTTCAATAATACTTTGCTCATCTGGGATTAAACGATATACTTTTTCCCATGGTGAATTGAGGTAAGAAGTCAAGGTCTCTTCGATCGCTTGACCAGATAAATCTTCATAGATCCCTGCGCTGGCTCTATCCGAAACGGTAACAATACCTATTTTAATTTTTTCAGTGTTCATATACCCACTATATTTTTGATTTTCGATACAAAAAAACCTCACTCAATACAACGATTGAGTGAGGTTTAGATTAAAACGATAAATGAAGTTCTTAAGCTACTGCAACTTCTAGTTTAGAGAGTGCATTGTTTAATGTTTCGCTAGGTCTCATTGCTTTAGAAGCTAGTGCGTCGTTTGGTTGGTAATACCCACCTATTTCTACAGCGCTGCCTTGTATATCGTTGAGTTCGCTTACGATTTTGCTTTCATTGCTTTTCAATGCTTCTGCTACCGCTTCAAAGCTTGCTTTGAGGTCTGCATCATCTGTTTGAGTTGCTAATGCCTCTGCCCAGTATAGTGCCAAATAGAAGTGGCTTCCTCTATTATCAAGCTCACCTACTTTTCGTGAAGGAGATTTTTTCTCTTCCAAGAATTTAGTGTTTGCAATATCCAATGCTTTGGCAATGACGCTTACTTTATTGTTGTCGTTTACTCTTGCAAAATGCTCTAATGATTCTGCTAGTGCTAAAAATTCACCCAAAGAATCCCAACGCAAGTGGTTTTCTTCTACGAATTGTTGCACGTGCTTTGGAGCAGAGCCACCAGCACCTGTTTCAAATAGACCTCCACCGTTCATCAAAGGAACAATAGAAAGCATCTTGGCACTAGTTCCTAATTCTAGGATAGGGAAAAGGTCAGTTAAGTAGTCTCTAAGTACGTTTCCAGTAACTGAGATAGTATCTTTTCCTGCTCTTATTCTTTCTAGAGAAAAATTCATAGCTTCTACTGGGCTCATGATATGGATTTCTAATCCAGTAGTATCATGCTCTTTGAGATAAGCATTTACTTTTTCTATCAGTTGAGCATCATGTGCTCTTTCTTTGTTTAACCAAAATACTGCTGGCGTATCTGATAATTTGGCTCTTGTAACAGCGAGTTTTACCCAGTCTTGAATAGGAGCATCTTTTACTTGACACATTCTAAAGATGTCTCCAGCTTCTAC
>WTJX01000144.1 GCA_011524675.1 Cytophagales bacterium | reverse complement strand
AAGACTTTTAGAAAAAGCCTTAGTAGCTTTTTCTGCTTCGCGCATTGCTTTGGGCAAATCATTCTTACCTACTACTATGTTAACTGAGACTTCCATTGATTTTACTAGCGATTAGATAAGCTAATCGTTCGGCTTCGTTTTGTTCTTGTTCTTCTATTTGTTTGTATTTCAATACTTTGGTTTGCCAATCCAAACCTTTCGGGCAGATACCGTTGCGTTCTAGCTTGGTATCTATAAAGACATAAGGATTGGCATTGGGCTTCCCGCTTGTCTTTTTTAAAGCTCCTCCACTTCCACTTCTACGACCTGCATAAATTCATAGAATTGATATGCCATAGAAATGGTGTACTTTACATGTTCGTTGACCTTGTCATAAGGGTTGAGGTACTCTTTGTCTCCTCCCAAGAAACATAGTTTCATGGTTTCTATGACTTGACTGAGTAGGTTTGCCGCGCCCTTTGTCATGCCTTCGCCTATGATATCTGGTGTTGGCGTTTTGAGGATGACAAATTTTTCGACTTCACCCTTATCGTTTTTGATGATGGGAAACGCCTTTATCTTTGATTCGGGATAGGTTTTTTTCCATACATCCAAGGTCGCTTGATCGGGTCTGTGGACATACTCTTCTTTGCCGTCAGATTTCATGACGGTCTTTTTTACTAGGTATTTGCTCATAAGTATTGGTATTAAAAATTAAGAGAAGCTTTGCATAACTTACGTTATGCAAAGTTTTCTAAGACTGTACTGTTTTTTCGCTTAGGTATTTTCCTTTGATGGTTACCTGCGCCATGCTATCGTCTTGACTCATTTTGTCGTTGATGTTTTCGATCTTACATCCTTTGTAGATCGTGGTCATCACTTTGAGTAAAGATGATTCGGGCTTTTTGGCATTGATAAACTCAAAGCTTTCTTTCATGATGGCTTCTTTTGACCCTTTGTCTAGTAGCCATGCATGGTAGTCGCTTGGTGCTATGCGGAAAGAAAATGTTCTTACCTGCTTTGACCTTTGCAAACTCTGTGCATTGAGGTTGTTACCAAAATTTTCTTCTAAGGTTTGCGACACATCTGCATCAAATTCATAGACGGTGATGGGTCTTCCTAAGAGATTAAAAAAGTACTCGTGAAAGCTATATTCTAATTTTTCAGCCATGATATAGTGTTATGCTGCAGGGTTGTTAAAACCTGCATAGATTTCAAATGATTTTCCATAAGCTAGCCCTGTAACTTTTACCGCTCTGATGACGATGGTGTCTGTGGCTAGTACATTGTTTTCTTCGTCTAGTTCTACTTCGATACCAGAGATTTGTGTGTTTCCTGTTTGCTGCATCAAGAGCGAAACGACGTTTTCTGCACCACTTTGCAAACGTGTGATCTCGGTGATGTCGAGCAAGCCTGTTTCTGTATCAACTAATAGCTCTTTGTGGCTTTCGTTGGTAAAGTAGGCATCTAAGATGCGTAGCACTTTGTTGAACTTTCTTACTCTAGCGATGCTGCTAAAGTCTGAACTGTTTTGCGCTAGGTTGAGATCGTTGGCGTAGTAATAACCGTCTAAGTTGCCGTACTGACCTATGAATAGGTATCTCTTAGTTTGCAACAAAGCGTACATGCTGGCATACTCTTCTATGGCGACACCGTTGGAGAAGGTGGCGTTGGTGATGTTTATGCCTCCTCTGTCAACTCTGGCGATGCTTGTTTGTACAGGCAATGTGGCGTAGATGCCTAAGGTCTGTCCAAGGTTTGAGCCTTTGTAGCCTAGTTCGTTACCACTTAAGACAAAGACAACATATTTTTTGGTCTGTGTCTCAAAGCTTTCTATGGTCGTAGGGTCGTCAAAGTCTCCTGCATCTATAAAGCCAATGAAATATTGGTTTTTGTCAGCATACAATTCTGCTACTTGTTGCATTTTGGTAGCATACTCTAAGTACTCGGCGGCGATGTTTCCATTAGCTTGCTTGCTCAATGTTCCATCCATCAGACCGACATGGTTCAACTTACCTTTGGCTTTGTCTAACAATGTTTTGAGCTTGTCATCTACATTGTTTGTGTCTAAGTCATTGGTAATGAGTAACCAAAGCTCTGTACCGTCGCCTGTCTCGGCGTAAAAGTCGTCTAGCTGCTTGTGATGGTCTGGAAAAGCATCGGATGTGATGCCTAAATTTTCCACATCGTCAATGCTAAAGACTTGCGTGGGTACATTCAATGAAGCAACGGAAGATACGTCTCCGTTGTGCTGTAATATGAATCCTGTCAAGCCGTCTGTGGTAGCGTTTGTTCTACCTGTTTGGTTGTCGAGGATGTTGATGTTTACACTTTGTAACATATATTTATTTGGGTTAAAGAAATCTCGGGGCAAAAAGCCCCTCAACTTCCATTTATGGGCAAATAGAGATTAAAGGAAAAGGGTTCTCCTACTTACTAGTTTAAGGATGCTCGTTTTCCATGTTTTCTTTGTCTTTTGTTTTATAAAATACTTTGGGGTCTTTGGCAAAAAAGCCTAAGAATCCCGTTGCTAGAAAAAAAGCGACTTCCATGAGTGTGGCTTTTTCAAACCATACTAGCACTAGGCTTGTCATGATTACCGCTAGGGCGACTAGACTTGTTTTCCAAAATCTCCAAATTCTATTCATTGGTATATATTTTTTTCTGCCAAGCCGATTTCCCTACAAAATGTGGGGACATCAAAGCTTGGGCATGCTTTGTTTGAAAATTGGTTATGCCCTGCTATTTGTATGTGCGGATGGGCTTTTGTTTGTTCTTTGACAAACTCCGCTAGCCTTTTGTACTGCGCGGGTGTACGTGTGTCTTTGGCTTTTTTTGGGTTGCTCTTTTGACAGCCTCCCACATAGACAATATGCCTTGATACGGCATTGATGCCACGTACTCCGTTAGTGATCTCCCATGGTGCTATGAAATCGTCGTCGTCAAAAGGGACTAGGGTTTCATAGTATCCATTCAGGTGAATCATGCCGCTGTAGCCTACTTGTCGCCATCCATTGTTGTTTAAGTGCCATGCTCGTATCATGTCTGATGAGATGGGCATATACTCTGGCGTTGCCGTACAATGGATCACGAGGTATTTAATCTTCTTTGTCATCTTGCTTTTTTTTCCTGTCTTTCATCATGAAGTACCACTTGCTTGCATAGTAACCGATGACTACTATGGATGAGGTCATGGATAGTATGGCGTTGGGTGACAGCCAACTTAAGCCACCTAACAATAGCATGATGGTTGATTCTTCGTTTTGCATGGTTTTAAATAATGGGTGAATAAATTGCATTTACCTTTTCATTTTTATTTGCCATGGCGAAGAATGATTGACCAAAGGCTACGGCTGTTCTTCTCTTGTCATCACCACAAGTTTTTACCATTTGTTTCATTTCTTTACTCTTGTCGTTTAGCGACTTGAGTATGCTAACACGCTGTTTACTTCTCTTTGTACAAGAAGAATTACTGAAACGTATTGATAAAATATTTTGTGTTTTTGACATTCGTTTGTATTTGATGTTGGCAATTACGGCTGAAAAAATGCCTTTTTCAAATCGAAAAAACTGGAGTGCGGAGTCTGCTGGTGGTGGCTACGGAGCTTGACGGTACTGAGGTTTCTTTTCCATTTTTTTACCCTCTTTTTATCCTTTTTTTGTATGAGTAGAAGCAAAAATGACTGTCTTTGAGTTGTAGGAAACGAGACACAAGAAACAAGAGATATGACGCAAAACACAGGGTGTATGATTTACTACCGACAGCTTTTGCTTCTACTAAGTGGTCGTTCAAAAACTATTGTGAGAAAGGTTTTTTGAATGCCTACGTAAGCAGTCATTCAAAAATACTTATGATAAAAAACGGCTATTTTAGTTCATCTCATCGTTAGAAATACGCGCTTTAGCTTGCTAAAGCTTTGCTTTCTGCCTTGATCTGAACTAAAACCACTCATTTTTTAAAACACAATTATTTTTGTCTGCCTACTTATCAACTAAATCTTAGATAAAAAAAGATGATATGTATTTAACGTATAAAGATTTCCCAGAAACGGAACAGCGCGATTGGGATGCGCTAGTAGGGGGTAATGACCTCATTTTTGAAGATATAGAAGTCAAAGAGATTGCTCATATGAAGGGTGCACTTGGTGTGCGCTATGATGCTGATGCGCTGTTTGATGCTGATAATCGCTATGATGTGATAGTCAAGTATTTGGCGGTGTATGTGTTGTATGGTTTGTACAAGCGTATATCGCCAGACCATGTACCTGCTTATGTAAAGGAGGATAAGGTGAGTGCTGACCTCTGGCTCGATAAGGTGGCTAGTGGGGATTATAATTATAGCTTTCCTTCTCTCTCTGAGGAGCAAAATCATCCTTTACGCTATGGCAATAGCAGAACAAAACAAATACACCACTACTAAACATGAAGAACAATGAGTCTAAAAGTGATAGAACAAATAGTTAGAGAAGATAAGTACCAAGGAGAAATTGGTATAGCGCAATGGCGTACTGCCTTAAAGGAGGCGCAACGTATAGACAGCCCTAGGCGAAGTGCCTTATATGGGGTGTATGATGAGGTGATGCTGGACACGCATTTGACTGCGGAGATAGAAAAGAAGATCCTTGAGGTATTGAATATGGATTTTAGGTTTGTCAATAGCAACGGAGAAAGTGATGAGGGATTGAAGAATCTATTTAAGCATCCGTGGTTTTATGATTTTATTCGCTTGGCGATGGAGGCTAAGTATTATGGTCATTCTTTGATAGAGCTTGGTGAGGTGGTGAATGGTGAGTTGCAAGGGGTTGACCTTATTCCGCGCGCTCATGTTGTTGCCCAAGAGGGAATCGTGCTCAAGGCGTTGAGCGATGATAGTGGCATTGCTTACCGTGATGACGCTGCCATCAATAGTTATTTGGTGGAGGTAGGCGATGCTTATGATGTGGGTTTGCTCAATAGGTGTGTGCCTCATGCTTTTTATAAACGCTTTGCTATGGGGACTTTTTCGGAGTATGCGGAGTCTTTTATTACGCCTTTGCGTATTGGAAAAACGAATACGACGGATACGGATAGTATCAACCGTATGGAAGAAATGTTGGCAAACATGTCGGTAGCGGCTTATGCGGTTATTGGTGAGACGGAAAACATCGAAATGGTGGAGACGAGTAATCAAAAGAATTATAGAACGTTTACCAAGATCATTGACCTATGTAATGCAGAAATGACTAAATGTGTGCATGGGGCTGCTGTGCCTGAGGATGGTATGTTAGAACTTGCCAAAAAGGCTAACCTAGATTTTGTTCGTAATGTGATTAACTTTTCATTACTTCCTAAGCTTGCCAATTTAGGTTATGTTTTTGGTGACTTTTATTTTGATTTTGTGGAGGAGGAAAAGCCTAGCGAACTCTTGGAGCTTGCGAAGGTGCTTTTGCCTTATAAAAATATTACCAATGATTGGATTGCGGAGCATTTGGGTGTAACGGTTGAAGATAAAACGGAGGATTTAGAGGTGCTGTTTAGTGCTTTTTTGCAAACGAAGAAGGATGAAGGTTTTTTTAATGCCTGAGACTTTGGGATTCCAATTACAATTAAAAAAAATAGATTATTATGTATAAAGATCATTATTATGCTATTCAAACGTATCTGGAAGATCGTTTGAATAGCGTTCAAAGGGCGTTGGGTATGGATATGCGTCCTTGGAGTGTTGAGCAATATCAGGAGCAATATAGCCGTATTGAGGAGCTGAGAATGGGGGCTTTTCCTGTGGTGTATTATGAGTTGGTGCAGCCTATTGCATGGACGACGAGCAATCAAAAACAGAAGGTGGCTGACGAGGTTACACTTAGGCTGCATCTGGTGGACAAGAATTTAGAAAATACTTCTGACCATATTTTACTGATGGCAAAACACTTGCTTGAGAGTGTGGAAGGGAGTATGATTGAAGATGATGAAGTGGTGTATTTTCGTTCGCTCCGCATGAAGGAAAGTGAGCAAAAAATCATTAAAAGCAATGTACATGCTTTTGTGATTAGTTTTTCTACAGAAATGCGTATGAGTGTCAATCCTCGTAATTTGACTAGGGTTGCCGTGAGTAGTGCAGCAGTGAAGTTTAATGGTTGATAGTGATTAATGATTAGCGATTAGTTTTTAATTCTACTTTACGAGGTTAGGGCGTTTCCCACCAGTCCTCCCCCTCAAACTGGCTCTTCACTAAACTATGCCTTAGTGGCATAGTTCTTAACGCTCAACCCTGAGTCGGGCTTCTCACAGGCACACGCGCAGACTGGCACTTCGTTAGAAACATACTAAGGTATGTTTCTTTTCCACTCAGTCCTGCTGTATCTAGCTTACGCGCCAGCTGGCTCTTCCTTGCAACTAT
>WTJX01000558.1:1792-6356 GCA_011524675.1 Cytophagales bacterium | reverse complement strand
TACGAACTAATCCTCATTTAAAGCAAATTGACGGGGGTAGGTCAAGTTGTCTGAATTTGATTTTTGTGATTTCGTCATTCGGCTTTTTTGAGTTCTAAGAAGTCTGGTTACTACCTATGACGTATTTTTGTAACTTTCTTATAATCAGTGTGTTTCATTGAATTTAGAAAGTACCAAAAAATAAATCACAAATAACAAACTTTTACTTTTTGTATTTTGCTATTTGTGATTTCGTCATTTTGCCTTTTTGTTTTTGGAAAAAACGGGGGACTCGCAATGACTCACGCTGTCTTTTGCTACTGTACTTCATGAATAGTACACGCTTTTCACGTCCTTAGGTCTTTGTGTCGATACGTCTTTATCTTCTTATGTATCACTTCTTAGGTATTAAAAAATCGTTGTACCTCGTACTTTTCAACTTTAACGTTCTTATGTCTCAAAAGTGATTTCAGTTATCTTGATGCTAGCGAGATGGAGGTTGACAATTTAGGACACATTAAGATCGTTCGTCATCGCGAGAGTAGCGACGCGATCCAGAATGTTAAGCCATATACAAACATCGTTAGAATAAATTATTCAGTAAACAGCTAGATCAAATTTCACGAAAGTGGCACATTTTAATTAATAATGAATAATGGGGGAACTTGGTTATTTGTGCCTTTACTGTAAAAGAATGAAGAAATTAAAATAATTAAAAATGTTGCGCCGTGTAAGTCCATAGGTTTGGGACTCTATAGGTCTTTAAACCTGTAAATGAAATTACCTTTAGTTACCTGTAGGTGAAATACCTAACTAGCAAGACCTAGCCAGTCACTAGAAGCGAGTGTTGCATAGTTGATAGAGATGTCAGCATGAAGCGTACACAGCGACTACTAAAGGTGCGTTATTGAGCTTCAAAATCATTATCATCAGAGTTTTAATTTTCATTTTGGTTGGAGCAATATCGAAACAGCGTTATTAAGGCAAGCTGTGTAGATCTGATTGGAGTCTTAGAGCGCATCAGAGGTAGGAGAGGAGGGAGGTCCTCCTACTTTCATGCAAGTAACAGGTTAAAAGTAACACCTGACAACAAAACTTAAACTACAGGGTCTATATCATCACCCTGTAAGTTGCTAAGGAGAGATGATATTGTTATGGTATCTTGGATGAGGGAAACCGAAGGAAAAGAGAAGAGTAGAGGAAGTCTTAGTATGTTCATAGTACCGTTAGAAAGCTGGGAAATCTGTTCCACAGAAAGCCAGTGACTAGGCAAGGGGCATACCTCAATTTGGAACTGTAAATTCAGAAGCATGATAGATACCCGAGATTTATAAAACATGTCACCAGTCGAATTGCAGATAGTAGAGCGATCAAGGTTGCGTAGCTTCCTAGATTATAGGATCAAAGATGGCTATCATAGCTATTTATGAACGAACCCAAATTGAGAGGAACCGTATGCGGGAAAGCCGCTCTACTCGGAAAAAAATGAAGGGTTTCAATTGACGATTAGACAATTGACGGACTTACGATTTCTAAACGTATGGACGTAAGGACATAGAGACATAAGGACGTAAAGGGCAGGATTTTATTCCACGAAAGTGGTATAACTTAATGAAGAATGAAGTATTGTTGATTGAAAGGATAGCGCTTTCGCTATCGCTAAACTCAATCTTATTCTTCAGAACGCTTATTGAACAGTAAGTAACCAAAATGTATCAATACACCTAGTTGTATGTCATCTGTTTCATAGTAGTTTAGACTTACACTCAACGGACCTATGGGACTGTGATACACTGCTCCTACAGTACCTGCAAGAGAAAAAGCCAAGTTCTCAAACTCAAAGTTCACGCTCTGATCATCACCTTCTACTATTTTTTTGATCGGCTTAAAAAGATAAGCCTCTGCACGTATATCTATATTTGACTTAGTACTCACCACAGCCTTTAGCCCTCCAGCTACATATTGATTTGCTCTAAAGTCAGGTAAAAAAAACGTCTTACTGTCTTGCAGAGGGTAGAAAGAAGGCGCGTATAGTTGTGTCGTTCTATAGTTATACAAAGATCGTTGAGTAGAAACTACTGCGTCTATCTGATAACCGTAGTGAAACCAATTGGCTTTGAGGTATTGTTCATAATGAAAGTCTGCACGCAACCACCTATATATTTCAGATTTATTTTCTGTAATAGAAGAAGTATTGCCAGGGTTATAATCTGCTCTTACATCATAATAGTTCACGCCAAAGCTTAGCGCGCTGCCCTCTGAGGCATATAGTTTTCTATTGAGACTATTTCTGCTATACAAAAAATTAAACTTCCCCCCATAGAGATTTAGTCGATCCAGAGTATCGCCAACCGCCAAGTTGTTACGATTGCTCAATTGATCTCTATTTTCGATATAATACGCTCCAAGGGTTAGCTTGCTACGTATCCCAGAAGGAACACCCGCTTCAAGTCCCAGTTTAGTATCAAATCTTTTTAAAATAGTCTTCTCATCATCGATAGACAAAAAATTATTGGTATTAACATAGTCCCAACTATTATAGACAAGCTTAGGTTCAAGATAAATGCTAGGTTTGGTAGGGAATTGTAGCCTAGCCTTGGCATAGATAGACCTATAAAAGCTACCGCTATTTACATCTATGTGGTAATTATTCAAAAGCTTTCCAAGGTAAGTAAAATCTATACCAAGGTGTATGTTACTAATGTTTCTTGAAGCTATATTTCCACCTACCATGAGGCTGACATTCTTTTGCGCTTTCCCTCTAAGCACAAAAGCATAACGATCTTTTTTTCTATTGTAAATTACCGTAGCATAGACATCTTGAAAGTACTCTTCTGCTACAAGTCTTGAATAGTTTTTCTTTACCGAAGGCAAATCCAAAGAGTCATATTTACTAAACAACCTACGCAAGAACTTTTTTTGATTGCCATAATAACCATCAAAAGAAAGCTCCCCAAAGCGCAATGTCTTTTTCTTTTCTAGAAAACGAAGCCTAGCTTTTTCTCTTTCCTCAGCACTCACTCTTTCAGCGATTTTTTGTTTTATCTCTTCTATAGAGCGTATTGTCTCGGCATAGCCACTATCAATGATTGCCTGCAATCTCCTAAAATCTGTAGCCCCATATTTTCTTACATCTGGCTCTAAATAAACCCCCTCTTTCAAAGCAGTGCTATCACTGTTGTCCACAAACATATAGACCAAATAGTTATCTATCAGTTCATCATCATTTTCATACGGATACTCAGAGAAGTTGACACTAGACACATTCACGCCTATGATGATGTCTGGAGCAAACTCTTGTTGCATGACATCTACAGGAAAGTTATTATAAATACCACCATCAAAGAGAAACTTGCCATTATATTTGATAGGCCTGTAGATCAGAGGTACTGATCCCGTAACCCTAGCAGCATCATTTAACGCCCCTCTACGTAGTATCACCTCCTTTTGAGTAAAAATATCCGAAGCAATGGCTCGGTAAGGAACATACAAACTATCAAAGTCATAGTTGGCAGCATGCGAAGCATCAGACAAATACTCCAAGAGAGCAAAGTTCAAATTATAATCTTTGAAAAGACTTGGACGAAAAGACACATTGAAGGAAGAATCTAACTTCACACCAAGCTGTAACCATGAGGGATTATCATCTTTTTTGCTATAATAGAAGTTATATTTATTATTAAAACGTCCTGTCAAGGCATTGTTTACCTCTTCTGAGGTGAAAATTTTTTCGATACTATCAGGAGAGAAGCCTGCGGCATAAAAAGCTCCAATAATTCCCCCCATAGAGTTGCCACATACATAATCTATAGGTATGTTATGCTCTTCAAGAGCCTTCATTACGCCTATGTGAGAGATACCAGCAGCACCGCCACCACTCAATACCAAACCCACTTTCTGAGCAGACAGCACACCAAAACTACATAGGCAGAGCGATATTATTATTTTTCGCAAACCAAATAACATTTATAGGATTGTATTTTATATGTTTGTATATGCGCACAACGCTTTCACTCAAATGTCATCTACACCATGAAAAAAACAGGACTACACATATTGTTTCTGTGCTTATGTATATCAATTTGTAATTCAGAGCCAAGCGACACCAACAAAGGAAATATAACGGTATCTGTAGAAGGATGTGAGCTAAAGGAAGGAAAAATAATTATAGCCTTACTCAATAGTGAAAAATCTTACCTCTCTCTTGATGTTCGCCCGTACCAATATACCTACCTACGCCATGCCTATAGCTACACATTCAAAAATGTTCCCTATGGCACCTATGCCCTACAGCTATACTACGACGAGAATGATAATGACAAATTGGACACCTCTTTTGGCATTCCTAGAGAGAAATACGGTTTTTCAAACAATGCAAGGAAATACTTTTCTAAACCTAGCTATAGGGAAGTATGCTTTCCAGTCCGCCAAGCAGTAGTAACACAACATATCATCCTCAAATAATTTTTTCCCTTTCGGGGAATAAAATCTCACCGTTTACGCCCATGCATCCGTAAGCCTTATGCACCAAATGACAAGCACCCAAAAACAAACGGTTTGAATTTTGTTTTTTTGGAACTTGTCA
>WTJX01000558.1:0-1692 GCA_011524675.1 Cytophagales bacterium | reverse complement strand
CTTGTCACTTCATTGTAGATCAAAGGTCTTTACTACTTTTGAGAATAACATAGGTAGTAATCACCTTAGGATCATTCTTACTTCCATACTTCAATATCATCAAATAACTTCCTGCATTCAAGGCATCACCATTGATGTTTTTGCCATCCCATACTACTTTTTCGTTATCATAACCTTCACGGTCAAAGATAGGAATGTTTTCTCTACTAAACACCTGAACTCTGTTATAAGTATAAAATTTTAAATTATCTATCCTCATGTAACTATTCCTATCATCATCATTAGGAGAGATCGCATTGTAGATGACAGGCTCATCAATATTTAGTTCATAAACCACCCAATTACTGTCGCACTCACCACCATGATCACATACGATATAGTGCAAAGAATCTTTATATGTTGACTGAGAGAGCGAACGATACTGTATCTCTATGCTTCTAAGCAAAGGTCTCACCTTCACTTCCACCAAACTGTCAAGTTTTGGTCCCTGCAAGGTATCAATGAAAGCAATATTTCTATCTTGATCCGAAACTAAACTCCCTATATCTATCACTAAACCCAAAGACTCATAAGTAGCTTCTAAGCTCTCAGCAACAGGAGGAACGTTCCCTACCTCAAAGGTGATCCAACCCGTCGTTACATTATCGGTACAAGCATAAGATACTTGGTATTGTAAAGAATCTTTATCATAAAAGAACCTACGAGGAAATATCCTCATCATTTTATTAGCTTCATCATAAACAGCTCTCGCTCCAGCTGGTGCTTGTAAAATTTCAAGCTTGATAGGAACAGTAGGATCATAAGTTGTGAGTAAGCTGTCAAGCTCAACCACAAGGACAGCTTTTCTGAAAGCATTGGAATCTAAATGTACTTTTTGGCTTTCTATAGCCTGTGTAGGAATGTTAAACGAAAGTTTAACCTTAGCCGTGTCTCTATAAACAAAATCCTCACTTGCATAGCTAAGTACATAAGTCAGAGAATCTTCGCTTTGTATGCCATCACCATCATAAACAAAATATCCATACTCAGTACCCTCGCTTATAGTGCCATACTCTGGTGTCTCTAGTATGTTGATGCTTACATTTGCAGTAGCAATTCCTTCTTCTATATAATCATTAGAAATAAGATCAAAATTGTACGCACAATTCTCATTCAGTTCAAAACTAATAGCATCGTCAGAAGCTTGGATAGGGCTATCTTCTAGGGTAACAATAAGGTAAGCAGAATCTAAACAAGCGCCATCGCTATGGATATAATACTTTAGACTATCTGTACCTGTAAAGTTTGCTAAAGGCTTATACTGAATGCTATCCTGAAACAAAATATACTCACCTTTGCTTGTCATACCACTAAGAGGAATCACGGGGCTTACAACATTAATAGTCGCAATTTGAGGCACACCATCAGCAAAAGTAGGTTCTTGCTCTGCTTCATCAGTCTCTGTTATATTGCCAGATGGATTGATTTTAAAGGTGATACCTTCTGCAATATCATCATTGTCAAAAGGATAAATCATAAAAGAATCTACCCCCAAGTTGAAAGGCTTTAAGCTTAATAAGTCATCTTCAAAACTAGAACTATCCATGATGACAAGCAACGTATCTCTGCTGAAACATAGGCCGTCACTTATTTCCCAGACAAAGTAAGTTGTGTCATCAATAAAATTTGATGCACCAGTATTAGGACTTGTCG
>WTJX01000013.1 GCA_011524675.1 Cytophagales bacterium | reverse complement strand
ATAAAAGCTCCTTTTGCGAGCATACAATTTGCCATAGATCAAATGGTTGCGGGTGATGTTTGTTTTGTCAGAGGTGGGGATTATCATGAAAAGATAGATTTAAACGGGAAACAAGGGACTGTAGAAAAGCCTCTGACTCTTACCAATTATAAAGGTGAGGAAGTAGTCTTGGATGGTACGGAAAGAATAGAGTCGCCATGGGTACTAGACAAAGGCGCTATTTACAAGACGGAACTGAAAAAAGATATTACACAGCTCTTTGTAGGGGATAAGCTGATGACCTTGGCGCGTTTTCCTAATGCTTTAGCTTTTAGTGAAACTGTATGGAGGAGAACGGGGGCTCGTTGTCAAAAGGGGGCTGGTTCATTCAATGATAAACCTAAGCACTTGGGACATATCGTAGATGATAGTCCCAATGGTAAGAAGATAGCAGAAGCAGGGATTTCTTTTAACGGATGTATTGCTCTAATGCAGTTTGGTGCACATGCTACGGGAACAAGAATTGTAAAAAACCATACGAAAGGATCTAATACTTTTGAGTATAGCCCCGAACTATTCAAGTATAAAACAACGCATAATTATTTTTTTGAAGGTGGCGTAGGCGATGCCGAAAGGGCTATGTTGGATATGCCACAAGAGTGGGCTTATGATGAATTGACTAAGACACTGTACTTATGGGGAGAGGATGGAAAAGCACCTAGCCAGAAAGAGGTAAGAGGAAAAACACTTACTTATGCTATTGAAGGGGATCATGATACTAGACACATTGTTATAGACGGTATAAACTTTAGGGCAACGAGTTTTTCTTTCAAAAGCTCTGACCACATAAGTATCAAAAATTGTAATCTATCATATTACACTTGTTCCAAAAGAGCCTTAGGTGTTTTAGGATCATCGGAAACGGCTCAGTTTGCTGGAACTAAATCTGATTTTTGCGAAAACATCACTATTTACAATTGTACGTTCAAATATGCCGATGGCAATGCACTAAGTGGGGACTTTGTGGAGGACTTACTTATCGAAAACAATCTGTTTTATATGATAGATTATGCTTGCGCCAACAACGATATGGGCGTTGATCGTAAAGAGGGTTTTGATCCTAGTAGTAGCATCAATTTAGATCGTGTAAGAAACCTTACATATAGGCGCAATACCTTGAACACTTCTGGCAATGCACAAAGTTTTTCGGCTAATATGTCTTTGGAAGCAAGGTATGGTAAACGCTTTAGGCCTAATGAGCATAAAGCCGAAAATATTCCTGCTACAGTATGTGAGTATAACTTTCATACACGCTGTGGCTTGCTTCATACCGATGGCACATCTATGTATATGCCGCACTCGGCTGTGATAGAATCTGTGGCTCACCATAATTGGTTTATAAATAATGGGCAGAGGGACTTAAGGTATGATGGGAACAACAAACCGCTGCAAGGTGTACATGCAAATGCTTTTAGAAATGTATGTATGTCATCCAATAGACGACACTCCCCCTCTAATGGGGACGGTATGCATATCAAAGGAGATTACCATGAGATTTATAATAACTTGGCAATGGATGCCAAGAGTGATCTAAATATAGATCTTGGTTCTGGGGGTAATGCTCATACGATTACTAAAAACAATGTAGCACAAGAGTTTTTGGACAAACCTATTCCTGGAACTGCGAGCAATAACTATGCGGGAGGGAAGAATAAAAAAAGAGTATCTGAGATGATACGTGATGCCTCTAATTGGGACTTTAGACCGAAAGCAGATGCCAAAGAGTTGATAGATCAAGGGGAAGTAGTAAGCTGTACTTCCAAAGGCAAAACTATTGAAGTTACGCCTGCTTTCCTTGGGAAAGCTCCAGATATCGGGGCGTATGAGTATGGTGATAAAGTATATTGGATTCCTGGAAGACTAGAAAGGCAAGCAAGTATGCCTATTCCAAAAAATGAAGGTGTCAATGTGCCGCTTGATACAGAAATAATGTATCTTGCTGGTTTGGGGGCTAAAAAGGCTACAATCTATTTTGGAGAAGATAGCAACGAGCTAAAAAAAATAGACTCTAAAACATTGCCTTACAATATCGTATCGCTAAAAAATCAAAAGCTTCAAAAGGGTAAAACGTACTATTGGAGAGCTGACTTGACATTAGAGGATAATACTACTGTCAAGGGCGACCTTTGGTCGTTTACTACTGTCGCGCAATAAGTACATGCTTAAAAATTATAGCTTACACTCTATCAAAATATCAAAACCTTTTGCCTTGCTATGGATTACATGTGTTTATCTAGCCATAGCAAGCACATTGTATTATAAGTATGGCGTAAAGGGAGCCTATGATTCCCCTCGGTACCTCCACTATGCCCAAAACCTTCATAAAGGGTTTTACTTTGACTCCTTAAATTTTTGGTATTTTTCTTACGTCGTTTTGGTATATATCACGCAGTGGTTCAGTGCCAAACTTAGCTTGTTGATTTGTTGTCAATATATATTGGGTTACTTGTCTGTATTGGCATTGTACGCAGCGGTACAGCTTTTTACGAAAGATAAGCTCACAGCTTTCTTAGCCTCAACAGTCTTTATGCTTTTTCAAGACAATCTTATATGGCATTCTTTTGTATTGACAGAATCTCTTTATAGTACTTTCTTGTGCTTTTTTTTCTATGCTTTGGCACGCACCTTTAGGAAAAGGAGTTTCTTAAACTATTTGTTTTTAGCTAGCATTGGCTTGTTATGTTTTTTTTGTAAGCCTACTGCTCCCATGTTATTTATAGCTATCCTCATTCCTTATATCGTTACCTTTATTTGCAAACCATCTTATCGCCTTATCAAAGTAAGTGGTGTGCTTTGCTTTTTGTGTATGCTTTTTTTTCTTGGCAATCAGATCATCAAAAGTCATAGCGTAATGGAAATGTACCTGCATGGAGACATCATCTTTGCGATGCATCATTTACCCGATTTTGAATATCATGATCTCTTTATCATTACACCTCCCCAACATATAGAAGTTGTGAAATCAAATGACGCACAGCTTTATAACATGCTGAGCTTTATGTTCAAAAATCCATTGTTTTTTATTCGGTTGGCAACGGCAAAACTATGTTGGTATTGGATGCATATTCGTCCATTTTGGTCTTGGACACATAACGCCTTAGTTGTTGTTGTACTTTGGGCTAGCTACTACTTTTCATTTGTAAGCATACGCAAAAAGTTGATTACTACTTCTTTATTGCGCCCTAGCTTACTCTACTTTTTACTGCATAGTAGCATTGTTGCTTTTACGTGGGTGGACTGGGATGCTCGTTTCTTTGTTCCTCTCTATCCGTTACTAGCTTACTGGGCAGCTTTGGGAATCAACTATAAAATAAAACCTCCTGCACAGTAGGGGAGCGGTTAGCACTACACCATTATTTTTTTATAAACACCTTGAAGTTTTCTCTAAAGTTTTCGTCGCCCTCTACATTGATGTAGTAAATGCCGTTGGGTGAATTGCTAATATCAAAATCAATCACATCTGAGTTGTCTGCTTTGCTCATGCTTTTTTGAGAGACTAATCTTCCGTCTTGTGTATATATTTTTGTTAAGAACTGAGACGCGTTTGAGTTTACTTTTATTTCAAAATTACCATTTGAAGGGTTAGGGAATACTGCATTTTCGTTGGTATTAGATATTAGGTTATTTTCTGCGTCAACTATCGACTCTTCATATACTTTCAAAGAAACAGGGATAGAAAAATAATTGTTGACTCCTTCTTCATTATTTGTATGGATATGTACTTGTGCTAAGTACTCACCACTTTTTAATCCTTTGCTGCTAATATCCATTTGTATGGTGCTATCACTACCTTGTGAGAGGGTATGTGCTTCTGTGTTTGTACTCAACCAACCTTTTGGCTCTATCAACCAATCTAGGGATTTGGCTATGATAGGGAAGTAGCTATTTGTATTGTCGTCATGTACATCACAAGAATAAACCAATACTTTTCCTTTGCCTAAATAGGAAGAGGCAACCACGGCATAGTCATAAATAGGAGAGGGGAACTCTGGTCTTTCATTGTGCAATAGAGGAACTGCAGGACTAGAGATATTCATATGAACATTTGTAGAAGTAATCAAGTAAGAACCTTCAAATATTTTGGGTGAACTTCTATGGTCTGGATAATAAAAATAATCCCATGAGCCTGAGTAGGTGTTGTTGCTCGCAGAAAGAGTTTCTAAAGAGATTCCTGTTTCAAATAATAAGTCGTTTGCTTTATCCACAGAATTAAAAACGTCTTCGCCGCCATAAATAGCAAGGTTGTGCCCATCTTTTACCCATGTGCGTATAGTTTCTATGGTAGTATTGCTTAGTGAAGATAGTTCGTGATGTATGATGAGCAACTCAAAGCTATCTAATGTCGCAATGCTAAGTTCTGTACTTAGCATTTGCAAACGTTTTGCCTGTCCATCTGTGAGTATGGAGGCCAATTCTTCGTCTATTTCCTCTATATAAGCTATACTAGCATCATAATAGTTATTGATGGAGTCTCCATATTGTATAGAAATGTCATAAGAGATGTCTGTTGCTGCTCCCTCGTTTGATATCTTGATGTTTTGTTTGTCTATAAAGCCAGTCAATAAGTCTTCTTGCATTTCTTCGATAGTAACAGGGGAAGAAATAATACCTCCAAAAACTTGTATGCTTGGGCTTGCATTCAAATTTGTATGTAAGGTAAATGTACTAGCTTCATAATTTACTGTTTCATCCGATGCAATGGTTATGTCATAATATACTGAGTCTCCTATGTAGAGTTCAGTAGCTTTTTCCTCTATAGAGTAAATCTCAGATGAAGATGCAATACTATAAATTTTCAATGTGTCTGTACCACTGTTTTTTATTTTGATAGACTTGGTAACTTGTTGATTGAGATAGATTTCACCAAAATTTATGGATGCTGGATAGTCTATCTCAGGCGTACCGTTGACATGTATGTTGACTGTAAGATAGACAGTCGGTGTAAGTGGATCATTGGTGCTAATGGTGATTTGTTCCGTATAGTTGTTTGGAATGTAGTTTTCTGCATTGATGATGAGGCTTACCGTAGCATTACTAGCAGGTGCTATAGGAGAGTTGTTGTCCTCTTTTATAAAAATATTGCTGTCGTCATAAGCAGAAGAAATTTCTTGAATAGTATAGGTCAAATCTGCTGTACCGTTATTCATCATCTCAAAGTTTAGAGACTTGATCTCGTTAGGGTCAATAGAGAGACTGAATGTATTGATAGGGATTGCTATCTCAGAAGCATCAAGCGTACTTGTAGTAGCAATATTTGATATTTCTGCTTCATTGGCATGAATGTCTCCACTGACTAAAGCGAAATAATATGGCGTAAAAGGAGTAAGGTCTTCTACAGTTAAAGTTTCTATCTCTCCAGCATTTTTTGGGGTAGATGTTTCAATGACGATAGCATTCTCAAAATTGTCTTGTGTGATAGGTTCGGTAGAGTAACGCAGTTCGTAGTAAGATGCATTGGTAGTGAATATGCCATCGGTATTGGTAGGAGCCGTCCATTGAAGCCTAATGGAAGTCTGTTGAGTGTCTGTTATGGTCAAATCAGTGATGACATTAGGGGGCAGTTCTCCTTCATCCAGTAAGGCAGAGTATGCATTTACGCGACCTGTTCCCTTGAAAGTTGGGTAAGCATCATTAGCATGATCTATATTGTCCGTAGTATAAAGCAATCTTTTTTGTACAGCATTAGGCGTAAGGTTTTCGCCTTTGTATTTAGAGACAATCAATGCAGCTACTCCAGATACATGTGGGCAAGCCATGGAAGTACCTTGCCTGCTGCTGTAGCTGTTATTCAAGTCTGTACTGATGATTCCTCTACCTGGCGCAGCGATATCTACCCAGTCAGCATAATTGGCAAAGCCACTTTTTTTATCATCATTGTCGGTACTTGCTACAGCAATTACTTTATCGTATTCGGCGGGAGCATAGCGATTGAGTCCTCCATTATTACCAGAGGCAAAAATAACAATTCCCCCTTTCATAGGGCCTGTTTGATTTCCTTCGTCATCTGTACCCGCAGTTTCAATGAAATAATCAATGGCTTCTTTCATATAGGAAGGGGTGGACATAGGGTTGTAGAAACTCCAACTATTTTGTGAAATAACGGCACCATTATCGGCAGAATACACATATGCCTGCGCTATGCTATAGCCACCTGCTGAGTAACCTTGACTACTGAATATCTGACAAGCCATTAATCTTACGCCTTTCTTAGTACCATTTCCTCCTGCTATGCCTGCCACGCCTATACCGTTATTGCTTACCGCACCTACCGTTCCAGAAATATGTGTGCCATGATAGTGTGTGGTGATTTCTCCTTGAT
>WTJX01000472.1 GCA_011524675.1 Cytophagales bacterium | reverse complement strand
AGTAAGACTACAAGTGTGGCTTAGAAATATAAAAACTAAGCGACTTGTTTATTCTATAAGCCTTTAGTCTTACGATAGGCATCTATATCAGGTCTTTTGTTTTGTCTATCAAAGAAACGAGCGCCCTCACCTATTGTCTTCTCATCACCTAGCTCTCTTCTAGCAATTTCAATCTGTTGTTTTAGCCTTGATACCACTTCTGGATATTGATCCGCTACATTTTCCGTTTCGCTTATATCATTTTTCAAATCATACAATTCGTAATCTTTGACCCCATCAATCATATTGCCCCACCACTTCATCCAAGCAGGGTCTTCTTCTCTTGGCAATACTAACTTCCATCGAGCATCTCGTACAGCATATAAGGCCGTATAGCAATAATAGTAATAATAATCGTGTGGTGAGTGCTTTGTCTTTGCTGTCATCAATGGTAAAATATTCTTACCATCTAAGGTGATATTTTCGGATAGTGCTACACCTGCCATATGTGCAAAAGTGGGTAGAAAGTCCATGGAACAAATTATTTGATCGGACACTTGGTGAGGAGGGATTTGTCCTTTCCAGTACATAACACATGGCACTCTAGGGCCTCCCTCCCATGGCTTCATTTTTGATCCTCTCAATGGTGCGGCATTACCTCCGTGGTATCCTATCTTATCTGCAATCCATGGGCCGTTATCAGACAATAAAATAACCAGTGTATTTTGATCTAATTCATGCTTTTTCAGCGTTTCCATTACTTGCCCTAAGCTCCAATCTAACTCCTCTATTACATCGCCATACAAGCCCCCTTTAGATTTCCCCCTAAACTTATCCGATACTCCTAGAGGTACGTGTGGCATATTATGAGCCAAATACAAGAAAAAAGGTTTTTGCTTATTTTCCTCAATGAACCGAATCGCCTCTTTAGTATAATCTGTAGTCAATTGATCCATTTCTTTTTGTCCTACAGTATCAATAACAACTTCTCGGTTTCGATAAACACTTGTTCTAAAGTCTGTCTCATCGATCAACCTAGTAAAACCATTAAACCTTGGAGTACCATAAAAATAATCAAACCCTTGTCCCAAAGGGTCTGTTTCATCCTTCTTCCAACCAAGATGCCACTTACCTATTAAGGCAGAAACATAGCCTCCTTTTTTTAACACCTCAGGAATCATTACTTCAGCTGCATGTGGAAGAGTATGTAAGGCTTTGGTGTTGCGTATCTCTCCTATCCTTATAGGGTAAGACCCCGTCATCAGAGCAGCACGGCTAGGGCCACAAACAGGAGCGCCAACATAAGCATTGGTAAAACGGATTCCTTTATTCGCCATTTCATCCATATTCGGTGTTTTTATCTTTGAAGACCCAAAGCAACCTACATCATTATAGCCTTGGTCATCGGTCAAAAAAACAATAATATTTGGTTTCTTTTCTGCTTGTGCTTTGGAAAACAAAAGTGAAAAATCAAAAAAGAATATAAGTAGTAAAAAAGGAAAAGCGTTTTTATTCATATCGATAAGGATTAAAGTGTATTACTCTTTTAAAGAAAAACTAAGCTAGACTAAACATATGCTTTGCGTAAGAAAAAACAGGCATCAAAAGAGCAAAAACACTTCATTGCATGTACTTTGCAGTCAAAAAAACGTATTTTTACGCCTACTACTTACGTTAAGGTAAACACAAAGCTACTTTACATATTTTAGCAGTGGAATAGTATAATGTGATAAGATACCTTTCGTTACAAGCGGGAACACCGCTAGCGCTTATAAAAGTGGGATGGTATGATTTACGTATAAATTAGCTTCAGCATACCCTATATAAAACACTTCCTATTGATGAATAAGGACATTGAACTAAAATATAACGCATTAGATGTTTTACGAAAATCTACAACTTTTGGAAAGCATTTACTTTTCATCAAGATTTTAGCCTATCTCATTGATGCAGAAAAAGAGGGTTATCAACCCAAATCAAAAGCTATCGCTATTGACTTATTAGAAGATGAAAATCTAGGGAAAGGTCAAGATGCATATATTAGAGCTCAGATACATAACCTTAGAAAAAAACTACATGAATTTTACCTTGATGAGGGGATAAATGAAACACTACAGCTTACTATACCCAAGGGAGCATACGAAGTAAAACTAGTTGGCAATACCCCAAAAAACAAAACAACTTTTTTGTTTCCCATTGCTTCAAAGGATATGCTATTGTACAGTATCATAGCAATATTACTATTCCTTTCTACTTACCTTCTGTTAAATCGTAAAGAACACAAAGCTGAATCTATACCAGAGTTGTTTCGATCTCATACAACTACCGCTCTTACTATAGCAGTAGAAAGCACTATGCTTTATAGTGAAGCAGACAAGAGCACTAACAAACGTCGCTATATATATGAGCCTAATAGAAACTTTGCAAGCAAAAGCTATGCTTTTGGTAAATACGCTAGACAATTTACTGAGAGAAGGATTGCTGGCACACCTTATTATTATTCTGATCCATACGCTTTAAGATTAGCTTTTGCCATAAAGGAAAAAAGCACCTTGAATGATATTAGTTCTAATGTACAATATGTAGAGCGTTTCAAAAAACTACCTACAAATTTGGTATGCATTTCTTCAGCAAGAATGACCGAAGACCCTATCTATTCTCAAATACTTGAAGAGTCTTCCCTTCGTTTTGAAATGAATAATAATAACCTAGAGATTTTAACTAATATTATTGAAGGTGATAGCATTATTAACTTCTCTGGTGGTAAGTTCTCTTATGACACTTTTCATACAACTTACTTTAGCATTTTTAAGAGAAAAGACGCTAAAGGCTATAGTCAAACGTTTATTATCTATGATAGCATCATGTCTGGGAAGTATGCCTATGAGATTGTTTTAGAAGAAGAATTCACAGAAGAAATAAAGAAACAGTTTGATGGTAACTTACCTACTAACTTTGAGTTGATCGTTCAAGTAAAAGGCTTTAAGATGGAAGGGGTATCTCATGAAATAGTATATGCCAAAGAATTAAATGGTCAAATATGATACAAATTTATAATGACATTCTTACTGCAAGTATTCAAGCTAAAGGTGCTGAAATCACTAGTTTACAAAAAGATCGTAAAGAATATATTTGGCAAGCAGAACCAAGCGTATGGGCGAGGCATAGTCCTATCTTATTCCCTATTGTAGCCAAACTTATCAACAATCAGTACACCCATAACGATAAAACATATCACCTTAATCAACATGGCTTTGCGAGGGATTGTACTTTCACCTTAGAGTCAAAAGAGAAAAGTAGTGTATGCTTTTTGTTACAATCCAATGAAGACACAAAAGCGATGTATCCATTTGATTTTGAACTGAGGGTAACGCATTTCTTAAAGGAAAACCGCTTGAAAACTAAATATGAGGTAACGAATACGTCTAAGGAGACCATGTACTTTTCTATTGGTGGCCACCCTGCCTTTTGCTGCCCTATAGAAGAAGGACATGAGAGACAAGAATACGCCTTACGCATGGACGATGCTGTAGATGTCAAAAGCAAACTACTAGATAAAGGGACAATTAGTCATACCAAAGAAAAAGACGTGCTTATAGATCAACAATACGTCCCTTTGGGCAAAGAAACTTTTCAAGAAGACGCACTTATTTTTGATCCTAATCCCTTTAGGAAGGCTACTTTGGTTCACTTACCTACAGAGAAAGAATATCTAGCCGTACATTTTCAAGGTTTCGCTTCTTTAGGCGTATGGTCAAAAAATGAAGTTTCCCCTTTTGTATGTATTGAACCGTGGTACGGCACTGCTGATTATGAAGGTCATGACGGTGAGCTACGTAATAAGAAGGGAATACTTTCACTTGAAAAAGGTGCAACCTTTAGCTGTCAATATGCTGTGGCAGTATTTTAATTTTTGCAAGTCTTTGAGCAAAGGTGTCATCTTTATAGAAGCTAACACTCCTTGTACAATCATAATAAAACAAGACAAAAAGCAGGTAAAAAACTTATATTACAGGAAATCATTAAGCCGTCAACCCACTTAGATAAAAAAGGGAGTAGTAATATTATTAGAAGGCTTTGCATAACTAAGGTTTTGAGATACATGCCTCGGATACTGAAAAACAATCAACTATAACATTACAATTCGCATATTTCAAGACCGTTATCCATACCTTACCATTAAACAGTTAAGTATTTATAAGCAAGATGACAAAAAAATAAACTTAGCTATATTTTTAACCTGTTCAATAGTACTTTTTTTTCCTAACTATCTTACCTCTTAAACTACTTTGTCATTTTTATAGAATAGCAAAATGTGAGACATTAAAACTATGGGGACAACACAAGTAGGTAAAAAACAATAAGGTAGTTCTAATATCGCTATATTAGGTTGATCGAAAGCTAATTGCTGTATAGGCAAAGGAGAGGACAAGACAGCCAAGGAAACAATAATAAACAAAAATATCATTCCTATAATATTCCATACAAACAAAAGTCGTTCATTTATTTTTTTATCATGAAAGAAAAAATAAATCAAAAGCACCAATGCCGTACACCCTATTATAATATCAAAATTCCACCCATGATAGGTCATAAGTTTCGGTATTTTTGCTTGAAGGTATAGTTGATATAAAACCAATTCAACAACTATTCTTAAGGTATGTATAGCTAAAAAATAATTACGCTTTAGCTTCCTATAATCTATACGTTTTTTCTTGAAAATAAGAAGTAACATAGACCCAAATATGGTTAGTGGAAATAGGGTTGGTTTGTCTTTGAATAGCCCGTAAAATACCAATACACCTACAACCACTTGCCAAAGAATAAAAAACGACATCATTTTTCCATCTTTTCCCGTTGCTAGGTAAAAAAACAGTAAAGACAAAAGCACTACAAGAGAAAAAGTTAAAATTACCATAATAGAATTATTTTATTTACCGAACTGCTTTAAATGGTGATCTGTATGTTTATAAACATAAACTCCTATTTCATCTTTTAACATTTTACCAAAAAAAGGGTGAAAGACATTAAGTGTAGTGAAGTCATGATAAGATTGAAGTAAATCTATCCATTTCATTTTTTCGTGTTCAAAATCACCTTTTCCTCGAATCTTAAATTCGGGATGAGTTGGTTGGTTTTTCTTTATTGGCTTCTGATTTTTTATGATTTTATTCAACACCATTCTCCCAAATAACTTGCCCATAAACAAACGTTTATAACGTCTTTTCCCTTGAAACATCTCTTCGCTTAGACTACAATGTTTTAGCATTTGGTATGCACTCATTTTACCCCATAATGCTTTGTCTGTTTCATTTAACTGTTCTATTCTTACAATTAATTCACTAACCGTTGTTTCATTAAATATGGTTTGCATAGGCCTACTTACTAATTTGATTATTGATTGAAATGAAGTATTGCAAAGCTAGCTTACGAGGTAGATAAAACAGTTGCCCTATGGCAAAAACAAAATCTAGCAAGAAAATAATTTCACATCGAATACTTTTTTATTTATAAAAGAAGTAGGTATTAACTTTTCGTAACAAATTCTAACGCATAGTTCATCTGAAAGCTACAACTAGTAAAAACATGTAATTAGTTTTCAAAAGAACATATGCAAAACATGGTTTTCTGAATTGGGTAAGGTTATTAGGATACTTCTTTGCGGATACGACTCAAAGAAAACTTTGTTATTCCCAAATAAGAAGCAATATGTTGTAGGGAAACATTTTGAATAAGGTGAGGTTTTTCCTTTAGTAAACGTAAGTACCTTTCTTTTGCTTCATCTGCGATTAAAGATACACTTTGGTTTTTTAGTGCAAAATAAGAACTCACCAATCGTTTACGTCCTTGCTCTCTAAAGGCTTCTACGCTGTTAAAAAAATATTGAAAGCTGTCAAAGTCTAAGCTCCAAGCATGACAATCTGTTAACGCTTGAATATTTTCACGAGTGGGGTTTCGTAAAAAAAAAGATGACCAATCAATCACAATATCACCCTGAGCATAAAAGTTTGTTGTAATATCGTTACCATGAGTATCATTAACAAAAGAACGCGCAACTCCGCTTTCTAAAAACCAATAGTGATTTTCCGTCTTACCTTCTTGAAGGAGATACTCATTTTTTAAAAAACTAACTTTTTTAAATTTAGAAACAATCTGTTCAAACTCACTCTCACTAAAGTTTGGTGAAGAAAATATGCTTTTCAAAAAATGTTCTTCTCTCATATTTTATGTGTCCTTTATAGAGAAACATATACGTTAATATCAAATGCAAAATGATTTTCAATCACTTCTTAAGCATTTAGAGTTCCCTCATTTTGGGATTGAAAGCTAATATTAATGAATTAAGAGATGTATAAAAAGTCAAAGCCCCAATATCTGTGATGTTTTATCAAGATATTGGGGCTTT
>WTJX01000712.1:1848-6425 GCA_011524675.1 Cytophagales bacterium | reverse complement strand
CTGAATTATCTTTCATTAAAAAAGAATTTAATGACTTTTTAAAGCTATCTGTTAGTAACACATTATCATCCATACATCCGGTGAGCATGTTTACCTTAGTATTTGCACTTTCAAAAATCTTTGATAAAACTACGTTGGCATGTTCTTTTCCTTCGTTTAAAAATATTTTGTCACTTGATACCCCGTTTATTCCTTTATTCAGTATTGAGACCATATCTGAATAAACATCATTTTTTTCTATTTCCATTCTTAAAAAAGCTTTTGTTTTAAAATACTGATATACCTACGACTGAGTTTTTTTATAAAGAATTGTAGGACATAATTGGAGTATTTCTCCCTTTATAGTTTATTTTTTAAAACTCAGCTGATGTGAAGAGTATAAGTATATCTTTTCCTTTCTTGAAATTTTATTTTATATCATACAAAATAGTTTAATTTAATGAAGAAATCAACTTTGTTTATAATTTAAACAAAAATATAGCCATTAAATTAACCTTCTGGATAATAAATAGTTTCTGAAAGGCTTGTTTGCGGTGCTACCATTGGGAACACGTTTTCTTCCTTAGGCACTACAGCATGGATGAGGTATGGGCCATCATAACTTTTTGCTTCTAATGTAGCTGCCTTCATTTCTTCTACTGTATCCACTCTTACGGCTTTGATACCAAAAGATTGTGCTAGCATCACAAAGTCAGGATTTTTTAAATCTACGCCTGAGTAATTTTTGTCATAGAACTGTTCTTGCCACTGGCGTACCATACCAAGGTAAGCATTGTCTAAGAGAAGTATTTTGATAGGCCACTTTTCTTGCACGATGGTCATGAGCTCTTGAAAGTTCATTTGGAAAGAACCATCACCCGTGATACACCATACTTCATTATCTATTTTAGCTGCTTGTGCTCCCATGGCAGCAGGCAAACCAAAGCCCATGGTGCCTAATCCACAAGACGATACAAAGTGGTTTGGCTGCATACGTGTAAGGTATTGTGCAGACCACATCTGGTGTTGCCCTACATCTGTACTAATGATAGCGCTCTCTGAGAGTGTTTCTTCTAAGGTACACAAAGCTGATACTTCTGTAAACTTGTTCATATCTGCTTTTTTGAGAGGGTATTTCTCTCTCTGCTCTTTGAGGTAACTTACCCACTCTTCGCGTGTGGCTTTGTTCTTTTCGGTTCTAGTATCTGGACATTCGTCCAACAGACGCTTCAAGTCTGCATGTAAGAAAACATTTGTTCTTACATTCTTACTATTTTCGCTGATGTCTATGTCGGCATGTATTACTTTGGCATTTGGTGCAAACTGGTCTAGCTTACCTGTGATGCGATCGTCAAAACGGATACCTAATGCTATGATGAGGTCAGACTTTTGTACTGCATCATTGGCATACTTCATTCCGTGCATGCCTAGCCAAGAAAAGTATAATTCGTTGTCGTGCTCAAGGGCACCTATTCCTAGAATGGTAGAAATGGTAGGGATATTTTCTCTATCTACAAAGTCTCTCAGTTCTTGCCATGCCTCCGCGAGCAAGATGCCATGTCCTGCAATGATAAGGGGATATTTTGCTTCTATCAAAAGTTCTTTTGCAGCTTGTAAGTCTTCTCTATGTACAGAGAACAAACGTTCTTTGATAGGTGGGTGTACATTTTCCTCCCAGTTGTCTGGAAGTTCTATTTCAGCATTTTGTATGTCTTTTGGTATATCTATGAGTACCGGCCCTGGTCTATCGCTCGTACATACCTTGTAAGCATCCATGAATATGCTTGCCGCGTCCTTTAAGTCAGTGATAAGGTATGTTTTTTTAGTGATAGGTGCACAAATACCAGTAATGTCTGTTTCTTGAAATGCGTCAGACCCTATGAGAGATAGCGCCACTTGACCTGTGATAGCCATCATAGGTACGGAGTCTGCATAAGCATCTGCTATACCTGTAACCATATTGGTAGCACCTGGTCCAGAAGTAGAAAGACAAAAGCCAGGCTTACCTTTAAGTCTTGCATAGGCATTGGCAGCAATAGATGCCCCTTGTTCATGACGTACCAACACATTGTTCAATGTAGTAGATGATAGTGCGTCATAGATAGGTAAGATAGCACCTCCTGGATAAGCAAAAAGATAATCTGCTTCTAATAACTCTATAATACGTACTATGTATTCTGCCCCTCTCAGTTTCATAAAGGATCGATGTTTAGTAAATGCAAAAAATAGCATGCAAAATTATACCTTATAAACTTCTTATCCAATTTTTGACGTAGAATTGATTGAGGCTTACAAAGCACTTACAACACTTGTTTTTTCTATTTGCTATTTCAAGTCTCTAGTTATAACCTTTTTAACGTTTTTACGGACGTGTTTTTTTATCAATAAAATATGTGATACGAACACCAAAGGCACTAGGCATGTAGGTAAAAAACAGTAAATAAATTCCAAAACGGCAACATTAGGTTGGTCAAAAGCTAATTGCTGTATAGGTAATGGTGAGGATAGTATAGCCAAGCAGACAATAATAAGGACAGGCAAGTAATGAGAAGAAAGGAGGCTTTTAAGACCACTATAACTGTAAGGACAAAAATAATTAACCATCTATTTCTTAAAGCCACTTTCGTGGAATAAAATCAAGGTCTTAATTTATTTCAAAATATCTTTAATAATTTTGATATGATGTCGTGTATGTATTAAGGTAAACTTTTTAGCCTCATCTAATTTCAAAGTACCAGCATCTGCATGTACAAAATGGCTACATGGGTGAAGTTCTGTTAATCTCGATAGACTTGCTTCTACTTTGTCTAGCAATACCAAAATACGTTCTTTATTGACATTACTATGGCTTACTACATTTTCTGGAGCCATCGCAGTGCCGCGCGGAATAAATTTGAACGTTAAAATAAAAACTCTTCCAAGGTTGAACCTCCACTTGTAAAGCGAAGGTTCTGATCTTTGCAATGCTTTAATTATAGCATATATAGTCCTTAGCGCATGATCTATATGCCAGCCTACTGTCTTGGAGGAAACAATGGCTTTTTTTTGATCTAGTTTATCCAAAAAAGATTTGAGTTCCTGTATTTCTTTTTCTAAAAACATTAATCATGAGAAGCATTCGCTTCATTTTCAGAGGCTTCAAACTCTGCATTCAACACATCTATTAATTTGCTTGAGATATCTAGACTGTCAGCACCAAACCAAACCGATGAACCAGGCCCTTTGACCATCACATAAGTATAATTCAATTCTGTACTATACTTCTTCAAAAAGTTTTGGATGTTCAAAGCCATTTCATTATTGAGCTTCGCTTGGTTTTCTCCCAGTTGTAGTTGTAGCTTTTGTTGCAACTCTGCGAGTTTTTGTTCGTTGGCAGCGAGTTTTTGTTGTCTATGTTGCAAAGACTGTTGCTGGCTTATGAGTTGTTGCTCAGTAAAAGCACCTTGTTGTTGCATTTCTCCCAGCATATTCACGTCTTTTTGAAACTCTAACACCTTCTTTTGATGTGCTTTTGCCTTGGACTGAAAACTTGCCTCAGCAGTTTTGTATTGAGATTGTAACTCTTGTTGTATCTTTTGTACAAACTTGTAGTTCTTCAAGATAGAATCCATCTCTACATAAGCAACAGGAAAACTCAACTGGTTTGCAGTCAAGCTGTCCACAGCTTCTTCTAGTGCCTTATCTTCCAAGGCTACCTGCTTGTCTGTATAATATAAAACAGATAAAACGATTACTCCAATGAAGGATAATGTACTTAGTAATAACGATAATTTTTTCATTTCTTAGCGCGTGATGATATAAAAGTAAAGCATAGTTAAACTTTTCGCTTCACCTTGAAAAACACAATTGTTTACAGGTGAATAGATAAATTTTAAGAAAGCTGTATATGGTACAAACAAAAGAATAATTATAACTTTCTCATAAACAATAAGTTACTAATCGTATATCCTCAGTATTGTAAGCATGCAAATATAATAGAAGCAAAATTATTTTGCATAAGTAGTCATTCAAAAATCTTTTCAAGAAGGCTTACTATAAGACTGAATAAGTGCCAAAGATGATTTTGCAAAGCCTCCTTCAAATAAAAAAACACCTATGTTGATAATTGAATTGATACTAGAAAAAGGATAAAAAAAAGCAGCCTATGACAATAGGCTGCTTTTCTATATGAGAGATTAAATATTTTAACCACCGAAGTCATCAAAAGAGACGTTTTCTGGAGGAACTCCAAAATCATCTACCATCTTTAGTACGGCTTGGTTCATCATTGGAGGACCACAGAAGTAAAACTCTATTTCTTCTGGCTCTTCATGCTTGGTCAAATAGTTATCAATTACGGCTTGGTGTACAAAACCTAAGAAACCATCACCATCGCTGTCATCCAAATCTTTTTTGACTGTCCAGTTATCTTCTGGTAAAGGATCTGACAATACTACATAGAACTTAAAGTTTGGAAACTCTTTTTCTATTTTCTTGAAGTCATCCATATAGAACAACTCTCTCTTAGAACGTCCACCATACCAGTAGGTTACTTTTCTACCTGTTTTGAGTGTGTGAAACAAATGGAATAGGTGCGATCTCATTGGCGCCATACCTGC
>WTJX01000712.1:0-1748 GCA_011524675.1 Cytophagales bacterium | reverse complement strand
TTCATTTTCAGATCCCATAAACCAAATTTATCCCAATCGCCTTGGAACTCTTTTTCATTTTTGTGATGCTCTGGATGAGCTGTGATGTCTATGTTTTTGTAGTCAACCTCGCAAGTAGGAACATCTACTTGTATATAACCACCAGCTTCAAAGTCTAGGTTTTCTCCTTCTGGTAGTTTCACTACAAACTCTTTGATAAAAGTAGCAACATTGTAGTTTGAGATTACCTCACACTCCCATTTTTTGATACCGAAGATTTCTTCTGGTATGGCTACTTTCATATCATTTTTTACCTTCACTTGACATGAAAGGCGTACATTTTCTGCCTTTTCAGACCTTGAAAGGTGTCCTTCTTCTGTAGGTAGCACATCGCCACCGCCTTCTTCGACAACACACTTACACATGGCACAAGTACCACCGCCACCACAGGCTGAAGGTAAAAACACTGATTCGTTAGATAAGGTAGTAAGCAAAGTAGAACCAGCAGCTACTTTGATTTCTTTTTTACCATTTAATGTAATGGTTACATCACCACTCTGCACCAGTTTTGACTGAGCAAATAACAGTACTCCCACTAACAATAATATCAAAGAAGCGAAAGCAATAACTGCTAGGACAATAGTCATAGTATCTGACATATCTTGAATTTTTTATTAAGTCTAAAATTATAGCAAATATAGTTTACAATCTGTGTATTCACCTAATAAAAACAGTGTAAAAGTAAATATGTTCGATCGAAAAGTGCTATTTCGTTACTTATGATGGCTATACCTTACTAATACCAAAGTCAGTTTAGTTTAAAATAGACACTTTGAGATATGTGATTTGCGCTTCTCAAGTGAATAAGTCCTTACCTTCGTCCACCAACAATATCTTATCTTATAAAATCTCAAGTAGGTTTTACGTTATAAGCATCGTCTTGTGATTTAGACTCAACCTTCAACTTTTAACCTTTGGCGTTTTACTTTTTATCATTTAATCATGATTTTTTGGAAACCATAAGCATTGCCTTCATATACTTGCAGAAAGTATATTCCTGCTTTTAGATGTGTCAAATCCAAGCTCTCTACTTCTGCGATGCTTTCGTTGATAAGCTTATACACTAATGTACCTTCTATGTCAAATATTTCTAGTTCGTCAAACGCATTTTCGATGTATATCATACCATCGGTAGTAGGGTTTGGATAGACTGACAATGTGAGTTCTTCTAGGTCGCTATTGGCACTAGAGATAGGCTCTGCAAAGCTAAATCGGTGTTGCTCATTTGGTGATAGTCCTACTAAACATCTTGGTAAATTTACTGCGGTATTTGGTAGCGCATGATAATGATAAATACCTTCGGGGTATTCTGGTGTAGTGCCATAGTGTCCACCGCAGGTGTCTAAATCTGTAGGTCTAACATCATTGTCTGTTTCTCCATACATGGGGTAGCCGTCTGCGGCATAACCAAACATTTTATTATCGTCTTGTGCAATATCTGTGCATCTGGCCGCTGCATTGATCCCCAAATCATCGAGTAGTGTGTTCATCGAGTTAGAAACGAAATGCCAATGATAATACTCTGAGGGGTCTGGATGACCACCGCACCAGTCTAATGCAGGTATATTGCCAGAATTAGCTACGACTGATGGCGGCTCACCTGCTATTTTTTGTCCATCTAACGATACGCCTATGGCTTCTACGCTAGCTACATAGTTGGTGTCATCTGTTCTCCTTACTACATCTGGATCGATAGGAATCAAGTAGGT
>WTJX01000230.1 GCA_011524675.1 Cytophagales bacterium | reverse complement strand
TAAGGCCTCATGCTTTGAATGAGTATGATGAGTATATGTTCGTCCTAATACCAATAAAGCCATTGCATCGTTTGGCTTATGTTCTAAGTATTTTTTAAATGCAGGAATAGCTTGATAATACTCCTCATAGTCCAAATAACTAACGGCTTCCTTAAATAACTTACTAAGTTCCTTCTCATTAAGTTTTTTGTTCTGAGCTAATGCAGATGTACCTAGTAGTGCAAAACACACAAAACAAGCTATTGTATGTATTATGCTTTTTTTAGTTCTGTTTTTTAACATGGCATTCGTAATTTTTTAACGATTTGATATGAATTCACTATCCACAATCAACAAATATAGGAATTAATATTCATTTACACCCGAATTTAATATAGGAAATCTACACCATGTACGAGGGTCAATATTAAATTCGTCCAAATGGAATGATGGCGCTATCCTTTCTCGTTTCCATTGATTCCTAGACCATAAACGAAAAAACTTGCTTACATACTCTTCTATTCCATCGACCTTATTTAAACATGATATGATCTCTTTTGGCGATTTTTTTTCTTTGATAGCCAAACGCTCTATTCTTAGCATAAGCTCGTAGGGCATCAAATCTTTTTCGTCTGTTTGTGTAAGGTCTTGTGGTCGTAACTCTGCTGTTGGCTGCAACGCATTTACAAAAGATAGACTATCGTACCCTAGCTCTTTTTCCGCCCATAACAACCAATTCCTCACAAAATGCTTATCCACTCCTGCTATAGGTGCTATGCTACCAGATGTGTCTCCATCCATAGTAGTATAACCTACGTCTCCCTCACTCCTATTGGATGTAGTGAGGAGGAGTGCATTATGAATATTGGCAAACATCCATATAATAGGGGACCTCGCTCTCGCTTGTATATTCTGCAAAGCAATATCATCCGAAGACCACGCTAAGGTCCTTCCTAATGCTTGCTCTACCTTGGCTGTGTAAGACACTACCTCACGGTCTATCTCCCAATGATGAAAAGTAGCGCCTAATTGTTGTGCCAATTGTTCTGCCGCCAAAAAAGTATCTTCTGAGGAGTTTCTCGTGCCTTGGTAAGCACAAATTAGCATGTTACTAAGCTCCTTAGATTTAGAAAGTTTAGCTACATCAATATGATTCATTTTGAGTTCTAAACAGCTATCTCCAAGCTCTTTCCTTGCTCTTTTCATCATCTCTGCAACCAAGACTGCACAAGTAGAAGAATCTGCGCCACCACTCAACGACAATACAAAAGCTTGGCTTTTACTTTTTCTTAAATAATCAAACAGGGCCAAAGAACATGCCTGTGTAAACTCTTCCTCTTTGACCAAACTAAGAGGTTCTAAGGAAAGACTTTCCTGCGTTGAAGTTGTATCTAAGGTAAGTGATTGGAGGTTATACTCTTGAAAAGAAAGACGTTTATTTCTTAGAATGACATTGCCTTGGTTTGCAAAAATAATATCTCCATCGTACACCATTCTGCCAGCTTCATTGCCTAGCAAATTGGTGTAAATATAGGTACATTGATATTCTTTGGAGCTTATACTCACGAGCTTTTCCCTAAAAGCCGCTTTATCAAAGGCAAAATGACTCGCGCTTGGGTTAAGTATAAATGTTGCCCCTCTTTCTTTATGAAATCTTGCAGGCCTTCTATCTTCATGCCACGCATCTTCACAAATTTCAAAGCCGACCTTCTCACCGCAGCAGTCAAACAACACATCACCTATAGGATAACTTCTCCCCTCTATTTCTATGGTAGTATGATGTTGTGCCCTCCAAGGGCTAAACCAACGTGGTTCATAGTGCACACCGTCGTTTGCTAATATTTGTTTGCAGTAAAAACCCTTAATCTCTGTATCTTGGACTAAACAAACAGCATTGTACAACTTCCCTTCAAAAGCTAGAGGCAAACCAATGGCTACAGCTATATGATGACATTCGGGTAAAATATCAAGAAGCACTTTCAGGGCAGATGGAGGTAACCATTCACTCAAAAACATATCTTCGCAACCATAGCCTGTGATACACAACTCGGGTAAACAAAGTAGATCAATGGCATCAGCTTTTGCTTGATTGATAACCGCCAAGATATTTTTTTTATTATGTTCCCAATCAAAAGGGATTTGATTGAGGCATGCGCCTCCTATTTTTACTTTTGCCATGAGATAGTTTGCATAACAATGCTTTTATAGAAATGCCTAAGTTGTCGTCCAAAAATGCTTTTAATAAAATAAGAGCTAACGGCTAAAAACTTTAGCCACAGAAAGTATTTAGTAAAAAATAAAAAAAGCTAAAACATAACACGTGATTTACCGAATAGATACTTATCAATCTGCTTTCTACGTTTAAATGGTAAAAGAGAACTACTCCCCAAAGATAAACTCTATGCGTCGGTTGACATCTCTACCTTCTTCATCAAAATTAGAAACCAAAGGCTGAGACTCACCAAAGGCTTTTGTTGACAATCTACTTTTAGAGATTCCTTTTTTCACCAAATAATCATAGATTGCTTTTACTCTCTTTCTAGACATACTCATATTAAACTCCTCCGAACCTATGTTATCGGTATGTCCTTCTATCCGTATTTTCTTATTCTTATTTTGATTTAAAACTTTAACTAGACCGTCTAGTGCTACCTTGGATTCTTGATTTACTTGGTATGAATTTAAATCAAAATAAATCCTACTAGCTATTTTCCTAACCACTACAGGCGTTGGTTCTCGTTTGATAACAACTTCCTCTTTAGGGCTAGGACTAGAGCTAACACTAGGACTAAGGTCAGGCTTCTTTTGTGGTTCTTCTGGGGCTATTTTGGTTAGGTGTACTAGCGTATTATACTCCTGGTCTGTAAAACTTAATGAAAGGTATTCTATTTTTGGCTGATATTCTTTTTTTTCTACAATAAATTTTAGCACTTCAAGCCCTTCAACAGCAATCTCAAAATCGAACTTTCCTTGACTGTCAGAATATATGGTTTTAAAAGGACTTCCATCTTGTTTTGATATTACTATTTTTGCGATCCCTATAGGAGCTTTGGTATCACTGGACAAGACTTCCCCCTTAACCTTTTTCATGCCTGCCTTAGCTTGAAAGTCTGGTTCATAGATATCATCTTCTACTTCTCCTAAAGCTCTCGTCTTGATTTCTTCTGGCATTTTCATACGGTAAATGTCTTGCGCTCCTATGCCTTCGTCTTTAACAGAATTAAAATAAGCATATTTACCATCCGCAGAAAGTAAAAAGAAGATATCATTTCCAGCGGAATTAACGGGATAACCTAAATTCTGAGGCTCTGACCAAGCTTCTTTTTCAGAATCATAAACAGAACGAAAAATATCATAGCCCCCCATATTTTTATGTCCTTTGGAACAGAAATAAAGTGTTTTGTCATCTACGTCTAAGAAGGGAGAATCTTCCGCAAACTCTGTATTTAATGCACTAATATTTACAGGATCGCTCCATTCATCATCCACGCTTTCTCTGATAGCATAATAAAGATCTTGTCCTCCTTTTCCGCCGGACCTATCGCTCGAAAAGATAAGCGTCAACTGATCCCTAGACATGGCAGCAGATACTTCACGCGAATTAGAACCATTGATATAACGGGGGAATCCTACAAGTTCGCTCCAAATACCATTTTTTTGTTTATGACTCAAAAAAAGATCACTATTTTTATCACTAACACCTACATACACTATCATCGTACTTCCATCATAAGATAAATAGGTTATAGCTTCTTCTGATCTTGTGTTTATGCCTTTAACAGGTAAAGCTCTCCCCCATAAACCGCCCTTCTTTACACTCATGTATATATCTGAGCATAGCAAACCTGTTGATTGAATTATAGCCCCCGATGAAGCTCCTCTCCTCCTAGAAGAAAAATATAAGGTATCTCTATCTTTGGAAATAGCAGGTCCAAAGTCTTGCTCAGGAGAGTTTACTTCTTTTCCTAAATTAACAATTTCTAACTTAACTGGATTCCCCTTGAACTCTTTACCATTTTTACATTGATAAAGCAGGTTATCTACCTCTTTGCGTTTCTTGCCGCTAGGCTTTTTATCATTTATATACTTTTTATAGAATATTTCTCCTTTTTCAAATTCATTATTCAAATGTAACGCATGAGCATACTTAAGGAGAATCTCCTTATCTACTTCGGGGTCTAATGTATATGCTTTTTCATAATGAAGGAGTGCTTTTTGTGGGTTTTCGATTACGTCATAGCATAAGCCTGCGTGGTAATGTGCAGAAGCATTTTCTGAGGATTTTTCAAGGTATCTTTCATAATACTTAGCCGCTTTTTCATATTCAAAATAACGATAGGCATCTGTAGCCAACCTTAATATCCGCTTTTGTTCATTGCTATCGTCGGCAGCGAAGGATAATGAATGGCTAACTAAAATAAATAATACAACAAAATAAACCTGCAATCTCAACATATATACATTTACTTTAGGGGGACTTGTAAACAATAATATCAAAAGTACAAAATTTCGATGCAAATGTAAAAGCTGATGCTATTCAAAAACAAAATATAAGCCTACAGAATAGGATGGCATACGCTTTACATAAATTGAAGGTGAAATATTATCACGATCAATCATATTCAATACTCCTAAAGAGAACCTCAGTTCGGGTGAGAATTTAAAGAAAGGGAAATAAGAATCATTGCCTATGCCTAGCTCTATGCTCAAGTCTCTAGTTTGGGTAACTAAAACTGTGCTTTTGACTTTATCTTTGTTAGCTCCTACTTCTATGGAAGGCTTGACCCCAGCTATAAAATAAAAACGTGTATTTTTTCTTCTGATCGACTTAAACTTAAATAAAATAGGCAGTTCCAAAAAGGTGCTCTCAAACAACTCTGTAACTTCTTCGGTAAGGTTTGGATCACTAAAGTCATTATACTTAATCATCCTCTCATAAAAACCTACTGAAGGCAGTAGTCTTAAGTCAAGTATATCGTTGACATGATAGTTTACAACAAAACCCAACGTATAGCCAGAACCTCCTGCACCTCTAAGCTGTAAGTCTGTAGCACTACTATAGCCCTGGGGGTGAGAAATCAAAAAGCTATCATAGTGCCCTCCTAAAATAAAACCATAGTTCAGCTTTTTTGTATCATACATTGCATAATTGATACTTTGAGATTTCTGAGCATTAGCAGAACAAAGTATTAGAGAAAAAATAGTACTAAAGACTATTTTTTTGCACTGTAAATCGAACTTATTCCAAAAGTGAGAGATTTCCATTCTGTTTGTTTGAATCTAATATTTTTTAAAATCTCCAAGAAGTGTTTCCCTTCTGGAAATGCGTTTACAGATGCTGGAAGGTAACTATACGCAGCTTGATCTTTTGAAATCAACCTTCCAACGACTGGTAATATGTATTTGAAATAGAAATTATATAATTGTTTAAAAGGAAAAGATTTTGGCTTTGAAAACTCCAAAACGATGAGCTTACCTCCTTCTTTTAACACTCTATATATCTCTTCTAAGCCTTTTTCAAGGTTTTCAAAATTTCTTACACCAAAAGAAACGATGGCAGCATCAAATTTATTGTCTTCAAAAGGTAAATTTTCTGAATCGCCTAACTGAAGTTCAATAATGTGGTCAAGCTTTTTTGCTTCTATCTTTGTTTGCCCTATGTCCAACATTCCTTGAGATATATCTATTCCTACTATTTTATCAGCACCTGTCTTTGTCGCTTCTATAGCAAGATCGGCTGTACCAGTGGCTATATCCAAGATACTCTTAGGGTTCTCTTTTTGGAGCATTTTAATCACTTTTTTCCTCCACTTGATATCTATACCAGCACTCAAAAAATGATTTAAAAAATCATACCTTTTAGAAATGTTATTGAACATTTCTGCTACCTGCTCTTTTTTACTGTCGTCGTTGCCTTTGTATGGAAGTACTGTCTGATTACTCATTCCTTATACTGTTATGTTTCAAAATTATACAATAGTTTAATAACTACCGAGTACTTATGAAAGTTTAAGTTAAAAAACACTGTATATTTGTCATTTATATTTTTTATTCTCGTGGAAATCAAAAAAGCAAGCTTTATAACCAGTAGTCCAACTATTGATCTTTGCCCTCCTCCCAAAAAACCTGAATATGCTTTCATAGGTAGGTCAAATGTAGGGAAGTCTAGCCTTATCAACATGTTGTGCAATAAAAAATCTTTGGCAAAGACCTCTGCTACACCTGGTAAAACACAACTCATCAACCACTTCATGATAGATGATACTTGGTTTTTGGTTGACCTTCCTGGCTATGGTTGGGCAAGAGTCAGTAAAACTACCAAAGAAGAGTGGAACGTCAGCTTACGCAATTATTTGGCCAAAAGAGAAAATCTAGTCAATGTATTTGTATTAATTGATATAAGACATGATGCCCAACAAAATGACATTGAATTTATGAATTGGTTAGGTGCAAAGAG
>WTJX01000377.1 GCA_011524675.1 Cytophagales bacterium | reverse complement strand
TAAGATGCTTTACCGTTTCTACCATATAGTTACGAAAGCTTAGGTCAAATGGTCTGTCAAAATCATGTAGCTCCTTAGTAAGTTTAGTAAAGCTTCTCCCATCTATTCTAGCTACCATATAAATATTTGGAGGGACACAGAAGTCATGAGAAGTTTCATAAACTCTAAGCCTTTTGTCTAAATCGTCAAATTTCATATTTCTATCTTTTTTACCTCAAAACCACCCTCTACCATTTCAACAGTATATAACTCATCAAAACCTTCCGACATACTAGGTTCTTTGAGTTTGTAAAAACATGACTTTACCCCTTTTTCTGGTATCCGTTCTTTTCCTTGCCTGCTATTGTTTCTCTCTAAAGCAGACTCAAAAGAAGAATTAAAATAATAACCGATGATTTTATACTTATTGGATTTGGCTAACTCTATATATTTTTGTCGTTCTTTGGTTGTAGGGTTGGTATTATCAATGACAAATTTAGCATGTGTTTGAAAACAAGTATCTAAAAAGCATGCTTCTTTATTTCTTGTATTCAATAAATCTAGACTAATTCTGACATGACTGTTGAAGAATTTTTGTTTATAAAATGAAGATTTCCCTGTTGCTTGTATTCCTGTAAAAATGATTGCTTCCATAAGTACATATAAAAAAACTTGACCACCTATTCATATCATTGATCTAAAACTTCAAATCTAAGTATAACTCTGGTGCTACGCCAACAGTAGTACGATCAATATCATTTATTCCAAAAATTTCTTCTGTCACTAGCTCTATTACATTTTTACGATTATAAATATTCAATACCGAAAGACCTATACTGCCCTTCCATTTTTTTGATGACTTTGAGAAGTTATATTTTGCAGAAATATCTAATTGATGAAAGTTAGCAAGCCTGCCTAAATAACTATAATCTGTAGTAGGAGTCAAAGGAGTCGTTGTAGTTTGTCCTGGTAAGTGATGCTCTATTTTAGCATTTTGATTAATCACCTGTCCACGCGCCAACCCAGTATCCACCGTTTGGTTAGGTACGCCAGACTTTAAGTTCCAGCCAGCCGAGAAAACAAAACGTTTATATGCATAACTACTGTTGATAGAAAATGTAATTGGTTGGTCATAATAAGCCAAAATATCTTCATCACTTATCCTAGAAAAGCTCCATTTTGTTTTAGTATAAGAAAAGTTAATCCACGTGCTAAGTTTACGCACGTTTCTACTAAGCATCAGATCTAGTCCATAAGAATAACCATTGCCAAAAGTACTGCCAGTTATTCCCCTTACGCCATCGTTATACTCAGAGCGTATATTATTTGTGTTTTTATAATATAACTCCATATCCACTTGCCAAGCCTTTTTTTTCCAAAAAACACCTGTCATATATTGTGTAGAAACCTGAACTTGATCATCCCTATCCGAAAGTATCCATATCCTATCTGAGGCATTAAAATCATCAAAGTCAAAGAAGATCGTTTGAGTAATCAACTGTGAATGTCTGCTTGCAGAGACTTTCAGAAGCCATTGTTTGTTTAGCTGATAAGAAGTGAATAGTCTAGGCTCTGGAATAAAAAAGTTTGCAAAAGGAGTATATGTAAGGCGAAAGCCAAGGTCTGCGTATAGCTTTTTTAATGATTTGATACGATAGCTAGTATAGAGTGCATGATTTACCGTTTTTTGATTTGTTTCTTCCGTAACTATCGAGTCGTTAATCGTTTCATTTAAAATATCTGTAGGTTCTATCTCATAACCAAAAGTCAATTGATTACCTATTTTTTGATTTCGTTCTATATTTACCATTAATTTACTTTGTTTGATATGATGGTCGTCTCCTATGGGTTCTCCTTGTGGTGTGAGTACAATATTCTGATTTTCAAACACTGAACGGACAAACTTAAGGTTTACATTCGTTTGTTTATTTAGTTGTTGCTTCCAATCTAAACTTAATCCCCAACTTTGATTGAGAAACTCTTCATTCACCTGTTCTTGATTATTCGTTCTATTGTCAAAAGATTTGGCAACTATTTTATCTGTCAAGCTAAGCATACTCAAAGAAATAAGGGATTTTTCATTTAACTGATAATTCAGTTTTACATTCAAATCTCCAAAGTAATAGGTCAAGTCCTCAGCGATAAGACTATCTGTAAACGAGCTATAAGAATAGCTAGTACCAAGCATTCCTGTGGAAGAGATACTTGATAACTTAGGTGATTGCCACTTGGTAGGGTATGATGTTCTTGCAGAAAGGTAAAGGCTAAGTTTGTTTTTGATGATAGGGTATTCGGCATAAGCCCCTAGACTAGTAGTACTAGCATAAAACGCATGATAAGAAGAATCTATAATGCTTTTGGGAGTTTGGATGGTAACAGCCCCCCCTACAGTACCTCCAAAGTTAACCGTAGGTCCTGTACGGTAAACAGTTATTTTATCTGCAATGAGAGGGTTAAATGGTGATACCGTACCAAACACATGACCACGGTAATATATGGGGATATCGTCTATAAGTACTAAACTTTGATCTACCGAACTACCTCTAATGTTAAAAGAACCCGCCTTACCATTTGCAGTATTGATTCCTGGTAGCGCTTGAATAGCTTGTAATACATCTCCTTGTGGTTCACCAGGTATCTGCGTTAACTGCTTAGTAGTTATCTCAAGGCTTTGCCCTTGGTCATGAACTTGTATCCCATGAGTCATATAACTAGTAATCACTACTTCATTGAGCATATTGAGTTCCAATTCCAAATAAATGGTCTTAGACTCATGAAACAAATAACTTGGGATTTTTTGAGTTTTATAACCTAAAAAACTAATGACTATAGTATCTTGACTAGCTATGTTTTTTCCAAGCTCAAAGCTACCATCTATTTCAGAAAAAACAGCTTTGGTCTTGCTTAGATTGCTAATCACAGCGCCAATGATGGCTTCCTTATTTTGGGCATCCAATATTTTGCCTTTTACGTGAAATACGGATGGACGCGGAATAATAAGTATATGATCTTTAGAGCTTTCTTTGAATGTAAGCCCTGTAGCATGAGCCAAAGCATCTAATAGTTCATCGGCTGCTAGGTTTTTAAAGCTTCTAGCTACCGAGATACCTTTGATAAGGTCCGGATCATATGAGAAATGTAATCCTTGGTCTTCTTGTATCCATACAATAAACTCTAACAATGAAATATCTTTTTCCTTTGAAATACTTAACTGACTAAAACAAAGAAAGAATATAAGGTAATATATTTTTTTCATGCGAGCTCAAAAAAATATAGGGTGTATAAATTTATTATAACAGGTGTAGCTTGCCTTGTGCAAAATGTCACAGGCAGTTTATCTAAGATGAAACCGCTAAACAACTATTTACCCTAAAGGTAGTATTTGTATAAGGCTGAATAAATGCAAAAGATGGTTTTGCAAAGCCCTCTATTAGATTATATTAAAGATATATATGACCAGTTTTTAATCCTAAAATTTAAGAAAAGATTTTATAATTGATTTTTTTTTATACGTAGCAGGATAAAAATTATTTTTATTAACATCAAACTAAGCGTATCTTTAAAACTTGGCATTCAAATGCTCAATATGATAAGGTACATTTCTATTTTTTTGCTATTGATTGTCATCAATACTTTCTCCCAAAGCAATTATTGGGTTTACTTTGATGATGATTACAACTTAACCACTACCATCACTAAGATACAAAAGGCAGGCGGTACATACCGACATAGCTCTTCTTGGCTCAATGCAGCCACTTTTGTCTTGAACACCACACAAAAAAACGAAATAGAAAAACTACCTTATGTAAAAAGTATCACCCCAGTACGGCAACTTAAAGCCAACCATGTCAGTGCAGATGTCGCTACACTGAACAAGCAAATAGAACAGATAAAAGGCGATTGCCTGTTGCAGCGTGGCTTAGATGGCAAAGGCATAAAGGTAGGTATCATTGATGCAGGTTTCTCCAACGCTGACTCTTCACACTATTTTCATCATTTATTTTCCAAAGGATTAGTAAAAAAATATAAAGACTATATAGATCCAGATTCCACAGATTTTTTTGAATCAAAGACTACTGGCGATACACATGGCGCCAGTGTATGGAAGTTCATTGCAGGTAAAGACACCAACAATCATATGGTACTAGGTTTAGCGCAAGGTGCTACCTTTTATCTTGCGCGCACAGAGATAGCAGACAAAGAACAAAAGATAGAAGAAGACAAATGGATAGAAGCCATAGAGTGGATGCACAAACAAGGTGTGAGGGTAGTAAATAGTTCACTAGGCTATGCCGATAAGTTCGACAATAAAAAAGAAAACTATGAGGTTACAGAGATGGATGGCAATACAGCGGCTATTTCAAAGGCTGCTCAGATAGCTACAGAAGAAAAAGGGATGCTTTTGGTAATCTCTGCTGGTAACTTGGGACATACAGCATGGAAAGTTGTTTCCGCTCCTGCCGATGCAAAAGGTGTTATCTCTGTAGGCGCTACCCATATAACGGAATGGAAAAAAGCAACCTACAGCAGCATAGGACCTAGCTATAATCCTTTCTTGAAACCAAATGTTTCCAGCCTTTCATCTAATGGTACCTCTTTTTCTTCTCCAGTGATCGCTGGCTTAGCAGCATGCCTATGGCAAAGGGATACTTCCCTTACAAATAAACAATTAAAAAAAATCATTGAACAATCTTCTCACCTATACCCCTATGGCAATAACTACTTAGGCTATGGTGTGCCCAATGCTAAAAAAGCACTCGCAATCATTGACAAAGACATCAAAGCATTGATGAAAAGACCACAGTATAAAACAGTAAAAAAAGATAAGCTAGTCATTCCCCTCGCTCATGAAGGCGAACTCAACATTATAGGTTTTTATAAACTGGACAAACACATAGTAAAAAAACAAGTCTCCTTATCTCTAAAAGAAGGACAAAAAAAGCTAAACCATCAGGATAACAAAATTCATATTACACTTACCAAAAAGGCAAAACACATCAATTTACAAATTAATAACAAAAGCGAGGATATCATATATACGTCTTTCTCTATCAACAATAAAGATGTATATGAGATAAAGTGGAGCAAAAAACAATAAAAACCTACTACAAACCAAAAGTTGTAGGTATAAAGCGCATGGAAGAATTTGATTTTACGTTGTTTGACAATGGTATAAGGTCTGTATATAAACATATACCACATACACAGTTGTTTCATTGTGGTTTTGTGTTAGACATAGGAAGCAGGGATGAGAAACAACACCAGCTAGGGCTTGCACATTTTTGGGAGCATATGGCTTTCAAAGGCACACAAAAAAGAAAAGCTTTTCATATCTTGAATCGTTTGGAGTCTGTCGGTGGAGAAATCAATGCCTACACTACCAAAGAAAAAATTTACTTCTATGCTTCAGTACTCAGCAAACACCATGAAAGAGCCATAGAACTTTTGATAGACATTCTTTTTAGTTCCACCTTTCCAGATAGTGAAGCAGAAAAAGAAAGAAACGTAATCTTAGAAGAGATGGCAATGTACAATGACATGCCAGAAGAAGCCATCATTGATGAGTTTGATGGAATTATCTTCAAAGATCATCCCTTAGGCAATAACATACTAGGTACAGAAGAAAGTGTCAATTCCTTCAAAAAAAATGATTTTGAACAATTTTTAAAAGAAAATATTGATACCGAACGGATTGTCTTTTCTGCCGTGGGCAACATAAGCAGTGACAAACTCAATCAAAAGTTAAAAAAATACATAGCACCCATACCAAAGCAAAAAAACACAAAACATAGACTACCCTTTGCAAACTATCAGGTACAACATATAGAAAAAAGAAAAAACACATTGCAAGCACACTGTGCATTAGGCACTGAAGGGCTAGCCCTCTCACATGAAGATAGGTTACCCTTGTTTATGCTTACCAATATTTTGGGAGGGCCAGGGCTTACTTCTAGACTCAATATGGCTCTAAGAGAGAGAAATGGCTTGGTATATAGTATAGAGGCAAGCTATACACCCTACCTAGATACGGGCATCATAGGTATATACTTCGGGACAGACGAAAAAAGGCTTCAAAAGTGCATCCGCATAGTACACCGTGAAATAGACAAACTAAAAGAAAAAAAATTAGGAACTACCCAGCTAAACCAAGCCAAAGAACAAATCATGGGTAATATGGTGATGGCAGAAGAGCGCAATTCCAGTTTGATGCAAATCATGGGAAAGAGCCTTCTTGATAGTGGGAAAATACAATCTTTGGAAGCACTATTTGAACAAATAAAAGAAATAAAAGCTTCTAAGATACAAGCCCTTGCCAATGAATATTTTTCTAAAGAAACACTCAGTTCGCTTATCTATCTGCCTAACAACTAAGCCTTCTTTTATCAATAAATGAAAAAGCCATGTATCCAACAGGGATTCCGCTTTTAACTAGGGAAGTCTTCCTTTTCTATCACTTAAACTCCT
>WTJX01000396.1 GCA_011524675.1 Cytophagales bacterium | reverse complement strand
TACAGCGGATAGCCTGACCCGAAGGGAAACGCCCTAACTTCGTAAAGTAGAACTACAAAAATGAGAAGAAATTATGAGACCATAAAATAAGCCTGTACTTGATCGTGAGCGGTATTATTTCATTCCACGAAAGTGGCATAGCTTAATGAAGAATTAAGAATGTACAATGAATAATGGAGTGATTGGTTATTTGTGCCTTTACTGGAGAGAAATTAAAAAATTAAAGCAATGAAAAAATGAATGTTTGATGGTGGTTAGAGATTTACAATTAGCTTTAAGACTATTGACTCTAAACCATTCTACTTATTGCCAAAATGCTATTGCTTTGGACAAGACTTACACCTTTTCTTTCCTTCTTTCTTAAATTTTTTGCAGCATTTCTTAAAAATACACTCGTTTGAGCAAGGGATTATTGATTTTTCTTGAAGCATATGCAAATATACCTGCTATTTAGACTTAATAAAAATAAAAAAGTATAAATTTCTATACCTTTACAAAAAATAGATAGACAGTGGCAAATATTGTAGCGATAGTAGGAAGACCGAATGTAGGTAAATCGACTTTTTTTAACCGTATGGTGGGAGAAAGAAAGGCGATAATGGATAATGTAAGTGGTGTTACACGTGATAGGCATTATGGACAGGTAGAGTGGACAAATAAATTTTTTACGTTGATAGATACGGGTGGCTATGTACGTAACTCTGATGATATATTTGAAGAAGCTATCAGAGAGCAGGTAGAGCTAGCAATCAACGAAGCTGCGGTGATCTTATTTATGGTAGATGCGGACACGGGCATCACGGGACTCGACAAGGAGTTTGCCAATGTATTGAGAAGAACAGATAAACCTACTTATTTGCTAGTGAATAAGGCAGATAATGTATTGAAACAAAATGGTATAGGTGAGTTTTATGAGCTAGGTTTTCATGAGCTATATGGTATATCGTCTCAGAATGGTCATGGCACAGGAGACTTGCTAGACCAAGTGGTTACACACTTTGATGAGGAAGCCCCAGAAGATCCTTATGAGGGAATGCCAAAAATAGCCATACTAGGCAGACCCAATGTAGGTAAGTCTTCTTTCTTAAATGCGCTTTTGGGCAAAGAAAGGAGTATCGTTACCAATATAGCAGGGACTACGCGCGATGCTATTGATACCATTTATACACAATATGGGAAAGAGTTTGTCATCACAGATACGGCTGGGATACGCAAAAAATCTAAGGTACACGAAGATATAGAGTTTTACTCGGTACTTAGGGCTGTACATGCTTTAGAAAAGGCTGATGTATGTATCGTGCTTTTGGATGCTACTTTGGGGCTGGAGAGTCAGGATCTGAATATTTTGAGACTAGCACAGAAAAATAAAAAAGGCATTGTCATCTTGGTGAATAAGTGGGACTTGGTAGAAAACAAAGAAAGCAATACGGCTTCTCAATACGAAAAAGAACTAAGAGAGAAATTAGCACCTAACCATTATATCCCTATCATATTTATTTCTGTACATGAAAAGCAACGAATTTTCAAGGCGATAGAAAAGGCATTGGAAGTATATGAAAATAAAACTCAAAAAGTATCTACCTCAAAACTAAATAATACACTCCTTCCAGAGATAGAAAAAACGCCACCACCTTCTGTAAAAGGGAAGTATATCAACATCAAGTACATCACGCAATTACCTACTTACAATCCTACTTTTGCGTTTTTCTGCACACACCCAAAATATGTACTTGAGTCGTATGAACGTTTTTTGGAAAACAAATTGCGTAAGTATTTTAAGTTTGAAGGTGTACCAATACAAATAGTTTTTAGACAGAAATAATCCTAGTTAGCCGTCCTAGCTTTTTAATAAGCGTAAAAGCTGACGGCTAAAATCATTTCATCACAAAAGCACCAAATAACAGCCTTACATTTGATAGACTATCTAAAAAAGAATCTAATTTCTTTATGTGTTAATGTCTTTCTTAACAATAAGAAGATATTTTGATTCGTTTTTTATAAATAAAAACAGAATTTAAGCTTTCACGTTTGATAAGTATGAGGCGTATGCTTAAATTAAAAATTTTATGTAGAGCTTTCATAGAAAAGCTCTTAAGTTACAAAACCACACGTCATTTGATGCGATTTATTTTCTTAACGATTACTGGGCTAAGTATGCTGTTTCATGCTGGAGATTCATCTATAGAAGAGTCGGCATCTAGTACTACTTATTTTGAACTAGCACAAAAAGCATGGGTAGATAGTGTATATTCATCACTCAGTCTTGACCAACAGCTGGGGCAGTTGTTTATGGTGGCTGCTTACTCCAACAAGGCAGAGGAGCATGCGCAAGACATAGAAAAGCTGATACAAGATCACAATATTGGCGGACTTATTTTTTTTCAAGGAGGACCAGCGCGACAAGCTGTATTGACCAACCGTTTTCAGAAGTTAGCAAAAGTACCTTTGCTCTTGGCGATGGATGCTGAGTGGGGTTTGGCTATGCGCTTGGATAGTACTATGAAGTTTCCTAAGCAAATGACTCTCGGTGCTGTGCAAGATAATGACTTGATTTATGCTATGGGCAAAGAAATAGCCCGTCAATGCAAACGCATGGGGATGCATGTAAACTTTGCTCCTGTAGTGGATGTCAATGTCAATCCAAATAATCCTGTGATTGGTTATCGCTCATTTGGAGAGGATAAATATTTGGTAGCCAAAAAAGGGGTGGCGTATATGAAGGGTATGCAAGATGCTAATGTTATGGCTAATGCGAAGCACTTCCCAGGACATGGAGATACTGACAAGGACTCTCACTATGACTTACCACTCATCAAGCATTCAAAAGAACGCTTAGACGAGATAGAGTTGTACCCTTTTAAGGAATTGATAAAAGAGGGGTTGATGAGTACTATGGTGGCACACCTAAATATTCCTGCTTTGGATGACCGAAAAAACAGACCCTCTACTCTGTCCAAAAAAGTGGTTACCGACCTTTTGCGCGATGAATTGGGTTTTGAGGGTATCATCTTTACTGATGCGATGAACATGCACGGAGTGAGTAAGCATTATAAAATAGGGCAAGCAAATAGCGAGGCCATCAAAGCAGGAAATGATATTTTGTTGTTTCCACATCAAGTGCCCGAAGCGATCGAAAACATTAAGCTTTCTTTGAAAAATGGAAGCCTTGTGAAAGGTGATATTGAACGCAGGGTAAAGAAAGTATTGGGAGCTAAATACTGGGCAGGCTTACACGAAAAGCCGGAGGTATCTACAGAAAATATTTATGAAGAACTCCATACGGTAGAAGCAGAAAAACTCAATAAAAAGCTCTTTGAAAAAGCGATCACTACCGTAAAAAATAAGGATGACTTTTTGCCCATAAAAAGACTGGAAGATCACAAAGTAGCGGTTGTATCTATTGGAGAGCAAAACGGTAATGTATTTCAAGAGGTGGTAAAAAAATATACCAAAGCAGATGCTTATAGCCTAACTAAGTATGAAAAAAACATAGCTACTTATCTCAATAAATTGAAAAAATATGACTTAGTGATTGTGGGTTTTCATGATATGAGCAATAGTCCGTCTCGTAACTTTGGTATCAGTCAATCTTCTTTAGGTTTTCTCAAAAAACTTAATGCACAAACCAAAACCATTACATGTACTTTTGGAAATGCGTATGCGCTGAAATTTCTTACACAAGAAGATCATCTCATTTGTGCTTACGAAGAAAATAAATATACGCTGTCGCTAGTACCTCAAATCATTTTTGGTGCCATTGGATGTAGTGGAAAACTGCCTATTAGTATAGGGGATAAGATTCCTTTTGGTACTGGAAAGCAACTGAAGCCTTTGGGACGCTTAAGCTATAATACTCCAGAAGATGTAGGGCTAAATAGTGATGACTTTTTACCGATAGACACCATAGCCGCTTGGGCTATAAAAGATAATATGACACCTGGATGTCAAGTATTAGTGGCAAAGAATAACAAGGTCATCTTTAATAAGGCATACGGTTATTTTACGTATGATAAAAAAAATGCCGTAACCACCTCTTCGGTATATGACTTAGCCTCTATCACTAAAGTATTAGGAACTTTGCAAGCTATCATGTATTTGTATGAGCAAGAGGAACTAGACTTAGACGAAAAGCTATCTACTTATTTATCCAAAGCAAAAAGCACTAATAAAGAAAACTTACGCCTCAAAGATATGCTCACACATCAGTCTGGGCTAAAGCCTTATGTTCCTTTTTGGTATGTAAATACGATAGCCACGGATTCGATGAAGAAAAAGTTTTATACCGAGGACTTTTCGTTAGACAATCCTATAAGGGTAAGCAAATCATTTTATGCCACTAGAGATATTGAAGATTCATTAATTACATGGACGTTGGCGACAGACCTTTTGTCAAAAAAGCGAAAAAGTAGCCATGACTATCCTTACCCTTATAAATATAGTGATATGGGCTATCACTTACTCAAAAGAGCAATAGAAGACAAGATAGATGAGCCTATAGAAAAATTTTTGACGACACATTTTTATAGCCCCTTGGGCATGGGTAGTACCAACTATAAGCCTCTGACTAAGGGTTTTTCACTTGCAGATATTCCCCCTACAGAAGAAGATACCTTGTATCGTAAGGCAAGAGTGCAAGGAACGGTACACGACCAAGTGGCAGCGATGATTGGTGGTGTAGGAGGGCATGCTGGTTTGTTTAGCTCTGCTACCGATTTATGCAAGATATTACAAATGTTTGTCAACAAAGGAAAGTATGGTGGTAAAAGGTATTTTAAGGAAGAAACCATACAGTTGTTTACAAGTAAGCAGAATGACTATAGCAGAAGGGGCTTAGGTTGGGATAAGACGGAAGGAAGTGGGCTAGGACCATCTTCTGAGATGAGTTCGCTCAATTCTTTTGGGCATTCTGGCTTTACAGGGACATTGGTATGGGTGGATCCAGATTATGATTTGATATATATCTTTCTCTCTAACAGAACGTACCCAGACGCTACAAACAATAGTTTGTTGAGAAATGACATAAGAACAAGGGTTCAAGATGTGGTATATGAGGCTTTGTTGAAGGCTAAGCGTAGGGAGCAGGAACGCGCCAAAGCAAAATAAAAATGAAAGTAGCATTGGAACATTTTCTTTCTCATCCATACGATCTACAGCAACTACAAGCAGGTACATGTCCTGAGGATGAAAGAGAGGCAATTGAGGCTTCTTTCACACAAGAAGGCGATTTGAAAGCTTCTTATACAGTATTTACTTCTGGTTCTACAGGTACACCAAAGGAAATAGTACTTACTAAGGCACAAGTACTGGCAAGTATCCAAAAAACGAAAAACTTTTTACAGCTAGAAAAAGGAGACCTTTCTTTTATTTGTCTATCGGCAAACTATATCGCTGGAAAGATGATGTGGCTGAGGTCTTATGTGATAGGTATGGATGTGATGATGGTAGCGCCCAAAGCTAACCCCTTGGAAGGGATAGACATAACACAACGCATTGATTTTGCTGCTTTTGTGCCTATGCAGTTACAATGTATTATAGAGCAAACTCCTGACAAACTAGCTTTATTACAAGATGCAAAAGCAATCTTGATTGGTGGTGCGCCCATTAGTGCATATCAACAAAAGCTTTTTGAGCAGGTCAAAGCTCCGCTCTTCCAGACTTATGGCATGACAGAAACGGTCTCACACATTGCCATGAAAAAGCTGAATAGCCAAAATAAGTATTATACCTTACTCAATGGTGTAGAGGCAAAAGTAGATGAAAGGTCTTGTCTTTGCATCAGAGCGGACGTAAGTAAAGGCGAGTATCTATCTACAAATGACCGTGTAATATTACATGGACATAATCAATTTGAATGGTTAGGAAGGGTTGATAATGTGGTCAATACTGGTGGGGTGAAAATACAGTTGGAAGCATTAGAAGAAAAGATAGGGAGGCTATTTTATGCTATGGGTTATTATGATCGTTTTTTTGTAAGTAGCATTGCAGACGATAGGCTAGGACAAAAACTTATTTTATATGTAGAGGGAGAAGAAAAGGACATCTTAACTAGCCTAAAAATGAAGCTTTCAAAATTTGAACTACCTAAGGAGGTCTTTTTTAAAAAAACATTTTGCCTTACTTCAAGTGGTAAGATAGATAGAAAGCAAACATGTATTTCTTAGTTTTTCTATAAGACCAATTTGTCTTTGTTTTTACTTTCCTAATAGCTTTTTAAGTCTTTCTATTTCCTCATCTTTGGCGGAAAGCTCTTTGTTTTTCTCTGAAACTTCATTTCTCAAGTTAGCAATCTGTCTTTCTTTATCTCCTAGTACTTGTATCACCTCGTCTTCTATATCCATAGCATTTTCTACCTCCTTATCTGACATGGCTTTCTGTAATTTCCTTATCACTATGCCGTACTCCTGTGGATAGTCTTCTTCTTGTATGTATAAAATATGATTACTTTCTTTTTGACTTTGGTCAA
>WTJX01000650.1 GCA_011524675.1 Cytophagales bacterium | reverse complement strand
AGTTTAGTAACTAGCCAGACTGCGGGGGGAGTACATGGCTTCTATCCCTAACGCACGAAAAAGGAAGTTCAGTTTTAACTTCGTAAAGTAGAATTAGTGATTAATTTGATAACAAGATACAAATTGAGACATAAGACTTAAGACTTACAGACGCAAAGACGTATTGACGCAAAGACCTAGAGACGTAGGGACGTAGAGACATAGAGACGTAAAACCTAGAACGTAAAACGTAAAACATATAACATTGCATGAAAAAAACTATTTTTTGGTTTAGAAGAGATTTCCGTTTGGATGATAATGCTGGCTTGTACCATGCGCTAAAAAACCATACGAATGTATTGCCGATCTTTATGTTTGACCAGAATATCCTTGACAAACTAGAAGACAAAAAAGATGCTCGCCTTAGCTTTATCCATCATGCTATCGGACAGCTCAAAACTAGCTTGCAAGAACTGGGTAGCGACCTCATCGTTTTGTACGGCAAGCCTTTGTCGCTATGGGACAGCATAGTCCAAGAACATGATATCGATGCAGTATATACCAACCACGACTATGAGCCTTATGCCCTTGAGCGTGATGGGGCGGTCAAAGAGCTGCTGCAAGAAAAGGGCATTGAATTTCATACCTTCAAGGATCAGTGCATTTTTGAGAAAAGCGAAATTACCAAAGCCGACGGCAAGCCTTATACTGTCTTTACGCCTTACAGTAAAAAGTGGAAAGCCAAATTAAACGACTTTTACCTCAAGGCTTACCCTACAGAGAAGTATTTTGAGCATTTTGAGAAACGTTCAAAGGCAGAGCCGATCATCTCCTTAGAAGCGATGGGCTTTGAGGCGACTGATATCCCGCTACCAACCAAAGAGGTAAGCAAAGCGGTATTTGTGCAGTATGGAGAAAAAAGAAACTTCCCTGCTACAAGAGGAACATCTCGCTTAGGTACTCACCTGCGTTTTGGTTTAATCAGTGTGCGTAAGTTAGCGGCTTATACCAAAGGTTTGAGTGAAACCTACTTGAATGAATTGATTTGGAGAGACTTTTATATGATGATTTTGCATCATTTTCCACACATCGTGGGCAATGCTTTCAAGCCTAAGTATGACCAAATCGAGTGGAGAAAGGATGAAGGGGATTTTCAAAAATGGTGCGAGGGCAAGACAGGCTACCCTATCGTAGATGCAGGCATGAGGGAACTTAATGCTACGGGCTATATGCACAATAGGGTACGTATGATCGTTGCTAGCTTTTTGACTAAGCATTTGCTGCTCGACTGGAGATGGGGAGAGGCGTACTTTGCCAAAAAATTACTGGATTTTGAGCTAGCATCTAATAACGGAGGTTGGCAATGGGCGGCAGGAACGGGCTGCGATGCTGCTCCTTACTTTAGGGTCTTTAACCCTTATACTCAAACCGAAAAGTTTGATAAGCAGTTACAATACATCAAAAAATGGGTACCCGAATTTCAAGATTTTAGCTATCCAAAACCTATCGTTGAGCATAAATTTGCTAGAGAAAGGGCTTTGGAGAGATATAAGGAGGGGCTTGGGTGAGATAAGGTTTTGAGATTTTAAGATTTTGAGATTTACAGACGTAGAGACGTAGGAACGTGAAAGGAATGAAGAAATTAAGAAATTAAAAAATGAATATTTGATAGTGATTAGTGGTTAGTGATTAGTAATTAACTTTTTACTTCTAACGACTTTGTACTTAATACTAACTTCTTAAAAAAAGCTAAAAACTTATAGACTATTGACCATCGACTATGGACTTTGTACTCAATATCATTTACGATTGGACAGTTGACTATTTACAATTTTTGAGACGAAAGAAACAAGACAAAAGAACGTAGAGACCTATCGACGTAGAGACCTATCGACGTAGAGACCTATCGACGTAGAGACATAGGGACGTAGAGACATAGGGACGTAGAGACGCAATGCATTGCGTCTCTACCCCCACCTATACAGGAGGCAATAAAGGTTCGTACATCATCAGGGCATGATTTTCTACCAATAATGTTTCTTCTTTAGTGGCTGTATTTACTTTGAAAATTTGATTGTGTCGAGAATAGCCACCCCAATACTGTTGCTTCATGAGGTGATTGCGCTCTACGAGCTGAAAGCTTGCCGACGATTGATCGCAGGTAATTTTGCCGTGTAAGTATTTATCGTCAAGCCAAAAGTGCAAGCGAAATGTTTTGTCTGTTGGATTGAAAAGCTGCAAATCTATATAGTTGTAAGAAAGTGTCGCGCCTGCACCGAAGGGCACTTTTCTGTTGACATCAGGAAACACATCATAGCCATGTCTATAGCGCTCTTTCACGCTTAACTCTGAGTGCCCTACCATCCAAAAAATGAGATTCCCTAGCTGACATAAGCCTCCGCCTATGCCTTTGTCTATTTTTCCTTGTGAGAGTACCAAGCCTTCGAGGTAGCCCTTCCTTTTGCTAGGTTTGCCTACGCATTTCCAAAAAGAAAAACACTCCTTTGGCTTCAGCGTGATGCCATTGATCTTTTCGATGGCTATCTCTAGATTTTTCCTTTTGTTGTGCTGTAGGTACATATCTACATCTTTTAGCGGTCTCAACACCAAGGAACGATGACTAAACACCTCTACATCCAAAGGGGACGCTTGCTGCTGCTTTGCCCATACAGTATTGCCAATATACCACTTGAAATATCGCTTTAGTGTATAGTACTTTTTGCCTAGTTTTCTTCGTAAGGCACTTCTTATTTGAGGTTTTTCAATATTCATTTGTCTTTACCTTATACTCATGGGATTTCTCCACGTTGTAAACAAATTCTTTAGTCTTGGGGATGATTTTTTCATTATAAGCTGCTGAAAATCATACTCATCAAGGAGGACATAACCATTAACTATCACGCTATGTCTGATTTCTTTGAGCAGTGCCTTACACTCTTCTTTTCCCTCTGGGGGAATATACATCAGTCTAGCAGTGCTGTTTTGCCATTCTTTTTCTGCTATTCCCCACGGCAAGACATCTTTTTTGAGTCTAAAAGACAAAAACTCTGCGAGTGCCTTATGGCAAATCATGAGTTTAGTATGTTGAAAGCTTGTATCTTGTGCCAATTTGAGGGAGATAAATGTATATTTGAGATAGGGAGGATCATGCTTTTGGGGTGAATAGGTGCTTACACTACTCCATAATGATATCCCAAAAACACCTATCAACATGATTTGTATTGTTCTGCTTAGGTTTAACTCTGCTAATAAGAGGGGAGCAAAAACTAAAAACACCATTTGAAAGCGGTAGGCATAGCTTAGCGAATCCCAGACTAGCAAAGGATTGTTGAGAAATAAAAACACGCCCAAAAGGGCATAGCTATGCCTGCTTGCATCACTTTTTTTACGCAAGAGCTTGCCCAAAGTCCACAACACGAGAAGCAAAGAAGCGATAATAACGACTTTCCAATGAGTACTCAGTACCTGTGCATGGCTCGTAAGAAAAGAGTATGTTGGTACATGCCACTCAGCTAACATTCCTTCTTTCAGAAAAAAGCATAGCGCTGTGAATAAAATGGTAGGAGCAACAAGGAATAACAACCTAAGGTAGTTATACTTTTCAATAAATCTGCCAGAGTAATAGTGCACGGCATAAAGTAGGCCACAGCCCAGCATAAGCTTGTGAGAGAAGAGTAAAAAAAGACATGCTATAACTGCTTTTACTTTTTGATCTTGCTGCAAGGCGATGAGTAATAGATTAAAAAAACTAAAAGCAATGAGGTTTTTGGTAAACTGAGAGGAAAAATACATAAGCTGCGGATTGCTCCACACGACTAAAGTAACACATAAAGCGAAGATTGGCGTTTTCTTCTGTGCACGGACGAGCAGGTAGGTGGTACTTACAAAGCTTGCCAAGGCAATGAAGGTAAGTACTTTATAAGAAAGCACATAATCCTGCAAGAAAAACTGAATCCCTATCAAAAGAGGGTAGATAACATTTAGTCTTGGGGCGTGTAGGTGTCCGCTATCGTACCAAGACTGGACTTGATTGATATAGAAATAACTATCCCACCCTAAGCCATAGCTAGACTTCATCAGCCCTAGATAAGCATAGCCTAGACCAAGGATGAATAGAACGAAGGCTAAGGCTTTATTTAGCACAGTCAAAGGGAACATTAGAGATACTATACTTTTTAGATTTACCAAAGTTGAAGTGCCACCATTCGGTTTTTAGTGGGCTAAAGCCTGCTGCTAGCATTGCTTTTTGCAATAGCTTTCTATGCTGAATGATGTCTTGCCCAAAAGACGTATAACTTGTATGTGCCTCTTTGCCAAAGTGATCAAAATCTGTCCCCATATCAACAATTGATCCATTGAGTAACTCCAAGGTAACATCTACCGCTCCTCCCCTATTGTGTATAGAGCCAGAGGTATTAGGGTTAGCCACATAACGACCATCTGGGTATATTGCCCACATCTTGTGTTGTACACTCAAGGGTCTATAACAGTCAAATAACCTTAGTCGGTAGCCTTTTGGAAGTAATGAAGCATTGGCTTGTACCAAAGCTAGGGCAACTTCTTTTCTCAAAAGGCATTGTACACAAGGATATACTTTTTCGTGTATAAAATTATTGGTATCGGCATACCTAAAATCATAGGCTATTTGATCGGTATAGTCCAACAAATCTACAAAGTCTGTATCGTGTACTTCTTTGGGTACAGACTCCTTAGCAAGAGGTATAGTATCTGCTGCTATTTCCTCTAGTTGGGCTATGGCTTCACTAACGAACGCTTTCTTGTCCTCTACGGCTTTCTTGAGCTGACATGCAAAGCAAAAGTATAAGCAACATATGTTGATAAGAAATAAACGCATTGCTATTATTCGTCAAGCATGATCTTACTTACAACATTTTTTCCTTGGAGGTACCCGGGTGTGATGGTGATGAAGTCTTGAAATATCTCCAAAGACTCGCTATTATCTTCTCCTGTGTAGATTTCCTTATCTCCTCTAGGCGTGAACTTCTTTCCAAATATTCTGATCTTTACTTCATCGTCTTGCATAAATTTCAGCTCCCAGTTACCGTCAGCTATGATCTCATGATTGGTTTCGTCAACTACATCATCAAATGGCTCTTCTTCGTCATCGGCAGAAACTTCTTCTGTTGTTTCTTGATAAAAGCTTTCTACTTCTTTCTCATAAAGCACAAAGGTATTGTTTGAACGTAGCAATAGGGAACTCTTCTTGTAAAACGACCTTGACACATCGCCTTCTGTTTCTTCTACAGATGTAGCTACATTTACATTACGGTCTAAAACCTTTTTCAACAGCTCATTGGCTGTTTTGAGGTTATTGACCACTCTTTTTTGTTCGATACCTGTATTGAGTTGGTAGGTATGCAGCGCATTAGAAAACTGTATTTCACTGATGACGAGGTCTTCGTATTTAGTTCCGAGGTGAACCTCTTCTATGCTGAGATCAATCTTTTTTCCTTTTAATAAAGGATTCAACTTTATATGCTGCTTATTATTCTTGGCAGCAACGGTATAAGCCTGCTTCTGCCCTTGTGCATCTGTGAGTGTAAACTTTTTAACTGAGGCATTGGCTTTATGATGCTCCTGAGAACGCTGGTAGCCATTCCATACAGTAAGCAGGCTTACGTCTATGTCTTGATTAAAGCTAAAACTTAGCTGCTCTCCTACACCTGTCCCCTCTGCGGCTTCTGCCCATGCACTTTCTCTCTTGCTATCTACCACATTGGCAGCAGCATAAGCAATATCTGGCTTGAGATTACTACTTGCCGTAACCGTTGCTTTAATTTGTATAGGTAATTGCACTTTATAAGGCGTGTCGTCTCCTTTGAAAAACTGTATTTCTGATAAAGTAAAAGAAGCATCTCGCGGAAAAATGCGAGTAGAATAACCTTCCTTTTCCACTAAGCTAGTATTGAACTTACCATCTGCTTTGATAAAAAGGTTAGACACTGTCTGATCTCCATAAAACACCCCACCATCGGCATAGATCACATAATCATGAAAAGGCTTCCCTTCTGAGTCTAACAAGACCACCTTATCTATGTTTTTGGGCGTTTCAAAATATATCATGATCCCTTCTTCTGGACCAGAGCCTTTCATCGTCTTCCAAATGCTTTTGGTGTCTTTATCAAAAAGGTTATGTACGGTATAGGTATCGTGCGGAAGTGAAGTAGAGGTGGCATAGATACGGTTGATTTTGAGTGTACCTAGCGTACCTTGGTTGACTGTAAATGGGGCTGTTGTTTGTGTAACTTCCTCTTCTGTAGTTGAGGTTTCGGGAGTTTGCTTTGCGGAGTCTGTAGGATTACATCCCAACACAATAAATGCCCAAATAATGAGTATGCTTAACTTTTTCATTATTATATAAAACTATATCATCAAAATTCTCCAAATATATCTATTTTCATTATATATAGTAACATCAAAGCTGATTTAAATAAAATTTCATACCGTAAACACCTACCATAGTAGGTGAGATTATTGGAGTACTATTTTTTTGTACCTGTGGTAGAGACGCAAT
>WTJX01000040.1 GCA_011524675.1 Cytophagales bacterium | reverse complement strand
TTCCTTATCGTGGTACTTGGTACTTTATACTTCGTACTATTCAGCAGTAATTTAATTTTTGCTTTACTATAGAAGGCTTTGCAAAACCATTTTTTGCAAAGCCTTCTAAAAATGAATAGCATATAATTTTGACTCTTTCCAAAAAAGCTAAATGCTAATAGCCAAAAGCTCATGAGAATAAAGACGTAGTTTACCAAACACTTGACTTTTATTTTGTTACTTTCTGATGACTACCTTATTTACTTCTTTGCCATTTACATCGTGATGTACAAACTCTATGATAGGTATTTTGCCATCGCGATAGACGTTTACCGCTAAGAAACCACCCTCTACTCTCAAAAATTGATGTTCTGGACGCATGTCGTCTTTGCCCCACCCTTGTGCATGTGAATTACTGATAGGTCCTTGGCTAAACTCCATCAAGCCTGTTTTTATATCTTTGGAAACATATTGCCAATGTCTATCTCCATTGATGACATACATGTCGTTATCGGCAAGGTACTTTCTGAGCCAATCACCTTCGGTCTGAAACGATTTATTGGCATGATTATCAAATTTCAATTTTGCTCTGTCGGGACCAACAATAGGCGTTGGAGAGCATACAATCTTGAAGGTGGCATTGGATGCTTTGACAGACTTTTTAAACCATGCTATTTGCTCTTTTCCCCAAATAGATTTGTCTTTGCCATCGGGCATGGTATTCTCGCTTCTAAAGTCTCTGCCTTCTACTACCCATATCTCTAGGTCTTTTCCCCAACGAACGGTTCTGTACGATTTGCCCATAATGGGAGCTTGTTCATTCCATAACAATAAACCGTCTTCAAAGCTAAGCTCGCCATAAGGAGGCTTTTTAGGAGTAGCATCATCACGTAATAAATCATGATCGTCTTTGAGCAAGTACAAGGGAGTGTGGTTATAAAAGTTGTTTAGCGATGCCCATGAGTTGACGGCGTTCCACTTATGGCGTGCAAGGGCTACATTGCGAGCATAAGGTCCTGCTCTATCATAATACACGTAATCACCTGTCTGAAAGTGAAATAAAGGTTTTAGTTTGAGCATATTATCATAACCTTTGAACCCTCTTACTGGATCATCATAAGACCAAAAAGCTTGACATGTAGAAGAAGTGAAGGTTACAGCCACGGCTTGTTTTGGTGATGGCGCAGTAGTAAAACTTCCTTTTATTTCAGTTATCGGTGCAGAAGAACTTGTACTTTTTCTACCTTGTATGGTTACCTTGTATGTTGTATTGGGGCTTAGTCCCGTAATTGGCTCTTTGTAGATGTAGTCATGAAAGGACGATACATATTTCCAATCTTTTTCGATACGGCTTTCATTACTTTCTAGTATCACTTTCACCTGTCCCATCGTTCCCACTACAGCACCATCCATTTCTGCTATAGGCATGTCTTGGTCAAAGTCAATGGGCGTACGTTTGTCTGTAGTCATATCTCGCTCATGACGTATAGCTACGGCTTTGGGGTATTTGCAAAGCCTCGTCCAAAGGATAGCACTAGAACTACTTACCTCTCCTAGCTTAAAGCCTACCGTGAAATACACAGTGTCTTTACTCGCGGCATATATACTAGTGAGAGATAACAGGAGTGATAAAGAAAATAAGATTTTTTTATACATAGAAAAGGATTTAGATGTCATGTAAACTTTTTGTTTGATAGATGTAAAGCTAAGATATTTTTATATTTAACTTGTGTTTTCTAAGTTTGACGACGCATAACAGTGATTAACACCTCTTAAAGCTAGCAGTGGTTAGTGATTAGCATTGCGTAATGAGGGAAAGGTATAGCCTTAGTTATGGATTATGAGTGATGAGTTATGAGTGTTTTATAGTGATTAGTGTTTAGTGTTTAGTGATTAATAAAAAGTTCTTGGCGTATCAACATAATGGCGTAAAAGGCGCGATTTTATTCCACGAAAGTGATAAAGAAGATTAGAGATTAAAGACTAAAGATTAAAGAAAGGTGTAGTGTGGATTGATGATCTATGCCTTTGCTCAAGAAAATGAAGAAATTAAAAAATGAATGATCTCAATTTATAATTGAAAAAATTGAAAGTGAAATGTAAAACGTTTTAGAGGTTAACGATTAATATTAGATAGGCTTTATACTAATAACTTAGTACTCAAAAGCTCATAACTAAAAACAATGAACGATAGCAAACAAAAACTCAAAGTTATAGCGCAACTAGAACAATCAAATTCTTTTCCTAAGCAAGATATTTATTTTGAATTGCTGCGCTATTTGGTTGAAGAAGAAAAAGAAGGTAGAAATGTAAAGTCTTCTACTATCGCCATAGACCTCTTTCCCTCCGATCATAAAAATGGTATCAGCAGAGACTCTTATGTGCGTTCAAAAATGCTGAGCCTAAGAAAAGATTTGAAGCAGTTTTATTTGAGTGAAGGGGTAAGCCACAACACCCAACTTTCTATTCCCAAAGGAGAATATAAACTAAAGCTGATGACCATAGCACAGCCCTCCACTGAGCAACAACAAAAGGGATGGTCGCTTAGTGGGTTGAAAAGCATCTTGTCTCCATGGTTTGTACTATCAACAGTCATATTGAGTCTGTTGTTTGCCCTTATATTGTATAAACTTACGCCATCGACATCCGCGGAGAAAGAAAAAACAGCTCCGTCGTTTGTGTCCCTCTTTTTATCTCCAAATAAACCTTTGGACATCGTGTTTGGAGACAGAGGCTTCTATCGTGAATATGAACCCCGTCTAGGGCGCTTTAGGTCTATTTATGATTCAGAAGTAAGGCTACCACATAACTTTTTGAGACTGGACGACTTGAAAAAGAAATTTCCAGAAAGGGAGATTTACTTTGACCATAAGTTTTACCACACTGACATAGGCAATATTTATGTGCTTGCTGACATCAAGGCAGAGTGGATGCTCCATGGTGAAGATGTAGAACTCATCGCTTCTAGCAAAAAAAAAGAGGTAAAGCGCAACACTTTATTTTTGAGCAAAACCGTTTCTGGAGATATGTACGAGGTGTATTCGCACTACTTTTTAAACTCAAATGCAGTACTTAGTGGTGGACAAACGAAATGGAGTTACCTTAGTTCTTATACACTTGGCGATACGACCATTCCATTCAATACGGTAAGAGTCAAATACCAAGGAGAACATTATTCGAGGGGCTTTTGCCTCATAAAGAAAGTAAAGACCCAACAAGGACATGAGTTACTATTCTTGCTTCCTACCAATGACGATACAAGACTGTATATTTCCAAAAAGCTATATGATCTCGATTTTCAAAAGGAAATATTGAAGAGCTTTGAAGGAAAAGTACCAGAAGAATTTGAATTATTATTTGAGGTGTTGAGCTTTGCTTCTCAAGGCAAATTGCATAAAATTGCTTACAACTCTCATACCAAAAAGGTAGATATGTTTTAACTTAAGGCGGACAAAAATAAGAAATATTGAAGTAAAAGTATCGTAGAAAATTGTTACATTAGTATAAACAACGAAAGCTTAGATGAATAATAACTATCCATTTCCAATTAATTATCAGCAATTACTATCAGTAATTGGTCAGTTAAAAATAGAAGATAAAATTAATTTATTGAAAGAACTTCAAGCAAGCATCGCTTCCGAAGAACCGACAATACAGTTATCGAAGGCAGAAAAAAAGTTTCTAGATGAAGGCTTAGCTTCAATTAAACTAGGAAAGTTAATTCCCGATGAAAAAGTCAAAGCTCAAACTAGATCAAAACACCCTCGTCTCTTCGAATAATTATGTTATCTGTTAACTGGTCAGAAATATCACAGAAGGATTACAATAAAAACATTGACTATCTTCTTTCGGAATGGTCTGAGAAAGTAGCTAAAAAATTTATTAAAGAAGTAGAAAGAACATTAAACTTATTAGTTAAAAATCCAAAAATGTATCCTTTGAGTGATTATGAGGGTATTAGAAAAGCTGTAATCACAAAACAAATTACGCTATATTACAAAATAGAAAAAGACAATATCATACTTATCCGATTTTGGAATAGCTATCAGAATTCTGATTTTATGACCGATTGACCATCGACCAAGCATCCGAATACCTGCATTACATACAAAGAATACTTTTTTCTAAGCTATTAATAGAAGGATTTGTATAACGCTGAATAAATATAAAAGATAGTTTTACAAAGCCTTTTAATACTAAAAATCCACCACGATACCAATAGTAGGTATAGGTCTGCCGCTAGATGCTTCTATGACTTCTAAACTTTGCGGAGAGACAACATTACCCTCCTCATCCCTACTCAGTCCGTAGCTTGGTGCTTCTGGTGCTGTTTGAGCAAGGATGTTTTGAATTTCCAAATACGCATTTAGCGCAAAAGATTTGAAGTTCCACTTTTTATCTACCCTTACATCCAATTGGTTAAATATACCCAACCTATCCCCTCCAAGCTGGCTATAGTCAGACACAAATACAGGATAGGAAGCTAAGGACTGCTCTAGGTCCGTCCCTACATAAGGGGATTTTCCTGCAAAGCGATTACGAACACTGATCTCCCAATTGCGTTTCATTTTGTAGCCTCCTGTAAAAGATAGGATGTGCCTACTATCCCAAATAGAAGGTAAGTAACGTCCATTCGCACCCGTAAACTCACTTTTGAATAAGGTGTAAGCGAGCAAGCCATAGATGTTTTTGTTAAACTTTTGCTGAAACAATATTTCTACACCGTACGTCCTACCTTTTCCATCGTCTGTTACTTCTTCATTTCCTAGCACAGAAAAATCACCTCCTTTGTTGGCAAGGGAAACGGCATCGGTTACAGATATTGGATAGTTTGAATACTTTTTATAAAAGCCCTCCATACTTAGTTTTGCATATTTGCCTAGTTTTTTTTCAATACCAGCAACAGCATGCAAACTGCCTATATAACTGACATCCTTATTTGTGAAACGCTTCAAACTGTCTTGATAGCCTAGCACAGTATAGGGAGCTATTTTGTAATATTTGCCAAGGGAAGCACTAAGCTTCCATTGATTAGCTTTGTCTATATAATAGTTAAAAGATAGCCTAGGAGAAAACGTTTTTAGCAATGTATTTTTTTCAGAAGTATAAGAATTGTCATCTAGCCTAAACCCACCAGAAATACCAAAACGTCCGAAGCTTCTACTTGCTTGAGCAAACAAGCCATAACGATAAAAGCTGATGTCTGTACTGTAATTATTGTTTTCTACCTCATTGCGTGTGTCATTGCTGTAGTTCGCTCTCGTGATATGTAGCCCCGAGTTGACAGTCCACTCTTTGACAAATTGTGTATAAATATGGCGCAAGCGTAGCTCATTTTCTCTACTTTTGTTTTGAAACAAAACACCTGTTTCATTCACATTATCTTGATAGCGAGTAAAGTTATTATCCAACATATTGATACTAGCCGTAGTATTCATATTGCCTTTCCCCTCTTTGAGTTTTCTCTTCCACCCAATGCCTGCGGTAGTACTCCATTGTTTGATGATAGGCACTTGCTCTAGCACTGATTGTTGCTCTGCATCAAAACGCTCTGGAGGGTTGACACGAAAATCGTCTATTGCCCCTATCCCCGTAAGGTAAAGCGTGTTTCTATCATCTAGCTGATGCTGTATCTTGTATTGATAGTCCCAGTAATCTGGTAAAATGGGTAAGCCTATGGCTTGAAACAAAAACTGTAGGTAGCTTCTCCTCACAGAAGCAATATAGGTGGTGTTGGCTTCTGTTTTTTCTTTTTTGAACAAAGGTCCTTCAGTGGTGATGGCAGTTTCACTCGCCCCTACCCTAAAGGTAGTTTGTCTTTTTCTTGGGTTTCCTTCACGTTGATAGAACTGCAATACACCACTCAATGGATTGTCATACTTGGCTTCAAAAGCAGAGGCTGTCAGATCCACTTCTTCAATGAAATCTACATTGAGCATTCCCACTGGTCCGCCTGCGCTTCCCTGTGTACTAAAGTGATTGATATTAGGGATTTCTATGCCATCGAGGTAATATACATTTTCGTTAGGTGCACCTCCTCGTATGATGACATCATTTCTAAAACCTCCTGCTGAACCTGACACCCCCGGCAGACTTTGTACTACTTTGGCTATGTCATTGTTTCCTCCTGGATACGTTTTTATTTCTTCGGCAGAGAGCGTCTGTATAGATAGTGGTGTCGCTGTTTTTGTTTGAAATGGGCTGGCTTTGATGGTGATGGTTTCTAGCTCTTGGATGTCTTCGGCAAGCTGAAAGTTAAGGTCGTCATTCCCTTTAGAACGAACGACTACATTGCTTTTAGTATTGCTTTGATAACCAAAAAAACGTGCGGTTACATTATATGTCCCTGCAGTTACATTTTTCAACTCAAAACGACCTTCTACATCTGTGCTTGCGGCTATCTCTGTGCCTTCAAGGACAATCACCGCCCCAATGAGTGCCTCTTGTGTCTGACTGTCGGTTACTTTACCGTATAGGCTGATCTTTTCTTGAGAAAAACAATGCAAAGAACAAAAGAGTAAGACACATTGAAATGAATA
>WTJX01000323.1 GCA_011524675.1 Cytophagales bacterium | reverse complement strand
CATTGGACGAAGGTGTCCTATCCCTCACAAGAAAATCTGATTCTAAAAATCATAAATCATTACACGGTTTATATCGTTCACTTCTTAGCAATATGTTGTTAGGTGTAACTGATGGTTATAAAAAAGAATTAGAATTAGTTGGTGTAGGTTACAAAGCTGTATGCTCAGGTAATATTCTTGAGTTAAACTTAGGTTACTCTCATCCAATTTTTATGGCTTTACCTGAAGAAGTAAAAGCTACTGCTGAGACTGTTAAAGGAAAAAATCCAATAGTTACACTTGAAAGTATTGATAAACAATTGATTGGTCAAGTAGCTGCTAAGTTAAGGTCTCTCAGAAAAATTGAACCTTACAAAGGTAAAGGTGTTCGTTTTGTTGGTGAACAAATTAGAAGAAAAGCTGGTAAAACTGCCGCTAAATAATATAGTATTATGGCTACTAAGAAAGTACAAAGAAGAACTAGAATCAAATTACAGATACGTAATAAGATAAGCGGATCTGAAGCTAAACCAAGATTATCTGTTTTTAGAAGTAACAAACAGATAGAAGCTCAGTTAATCGATGACGTTAATGGTAAAACATTAGCTTATGTAAGTTCTGCCAAATTAGATGCTAAGGGCTCTAAGTCTGAGCTATCTAAGCTTGTAGGACAAAAAGTTGCAGAAGAAGCAAAGTCAAAAGGAATTGAGTCTGTTGTTTTTGATAGAAATGGTTATCTCTATCATGGAAGAGTAAAAGCATTAGCTGATGCAGCTAGAGAATCTGGTCTTCAGTTTTAATTTTATAATAGTATGGGTGCTCCAAGTACAAGAAAAATAAAAGCGAGTGAGATTGAACTAATTGAAAAGGTAGTAGCAATCAAGCGTGTAGCTAAAGTAGTAAAAGGTGGTAGAAGATTTAGTTTCTCTTCTATTGTTGTTGTAGGCGACGGTAATGGTGTTGTAGGTTATGGTCTTGGTAAAGCCAATGAAGTAACAGATGCTATCACTAAAGGTATCGAAGACGCTAAGAAAAATTTGATAAAAGTACCTGTGCTTAACGGTACTGTGCCTCACGATATTAAAGGTAAGTACGGAGGTGGTAGAGTTTATCTAAAGCCTGCATCTGCCGGTACTGGTGTTATCGCTGGTGGTGCTATGAGAGCTGTGTTGGAAAGTGCTGGTGTGAAAGACGTATTAGCTAAATCTCAGGGGTCTTCAAACCCACACAATGTTGTAAAGGCTACTTTTGATGCTTTACTCAACATGCGTGATCCTTTAGCTGTTGCTAAGAGGAGAGGTGTTACATTAGATAAAGTTTTTAATGGTTAAGAGTCATGGCTAAAGTAAAAATAACACAAAGAAGAAGTCTTATTGGAAGACCTCAATCACAAAAAAGAACTATTGAAGCTTTAGGTCTTGGAAGAATTGACAAATCTATTGAAGTAGAAGTTACTCCACAGATCAATGGTATGATTAATAAAGTACAACATTTAGTTGACGTTAAAGAATTATAATTATGAATTTAAGTTCATTAAAACCAGCTGCTGGTTCAGTAAAGAAAGGTAAAAGGATAGGTAGAGGTCAAGGATCTGGTAGAGGTGGTACTTCAACAAGAGGTCATAAAGGTGCTAAATCTAGATCTGGTTATTCAAGAAAAGAAGGATTTGAAGGTGGTCAAATGCCTTTGCAAAGACGTGTACCTAAGTTTGGATTTAATAATCCTAACAAAATTGTTAATAAAGTTATAAGTCTTTCTACTTTAACGCTATTAACTGAGAAGTTAAATACTACATCTCTAGGTGTTGAGGAGTTTATTAATAACGGATTAGCTTCTAAGAATAGTAGAATTAAGGTATTAGGAGATGGAGTGTTATCATCATCAATTGAAGTAACTGCCCATGCTTTTTCTAAGTCTGCGTTAGAGGCTATTGAGAAAGCTGGTGGAAAGGTAGTCATTCTTGAATATAAATAGTCAATGAAATTTATCACCACAATAAAGAACATATTCTCTATAGAGGAGCTTAGAGATAGAATAGTAAATACTTTATTTTATTTATTTATTTTCAGGTTAGGTTCATTTGTACTTTTACCAGGTTTAGATTTTGATAAGGTAGAAAGTTCAATACCAACTGGTAATTCAGGTAATCCTCTTGATTTCTTGAATACTCTTGTTGGTGGTGCTTTTCATAATAAAGCTATTTTTAGCTTGGGTATTATGCCTTACATTACTGCTTCTATTGTAATACAATTATTAACCGTTGCAGTACCATATTTTCAAAAGTTACAGAAAGATGGTGAATCCGGCAGAAATCAAATAAATAAATATACTAAATATCTTACTATTCTTGTTTGTTTAGTTCAGTCAAGAGCTTTCTTGTTCACTACAAAAGATTTGTTGATGGACGGATATTCTCATAGTTTTTTCATCATTTCTTCTATGGTGATATTAACATCAGGCTCTATGTTCTGTTTATGGTTAGGTGACAAGATTACCGAAAAAGGTATAGGTAATGGTGTTTCGTTACTTATAATGATTGGTATCATTTCAAGATTCTTACCTTCTGTAAGAGATGATTTTGCATCTTCCGGTGTACTTTTAATCTTCATCAAATCTTTACTTTTCTTTTTTATAGTTGTCGCCACAGTAGCAATAACCCAAGCTATTAGAAAAGTACCTGTTAGCTATGCAAAACAGATGGTTAATGGCAGAAATATGTTAGGTACAGGCCAGCGTCAGTACATACCTTTAAAAGTCATTGCTGCGGGTGTTATGCCCATAATCTTTGCACAGTCGGTGATGTTCTTGCCTTCCTTATTATTTGGTATAGGTAAAGATAGTAATAGTGTAATGTCCACTTTATTTTATTTGTATAGTGATAGATTTTCTGTAACCTACAATGTTACATTCGCTTTACTAATAATTTTGTTTACTTATTTCTACACAGCCATTACTACAAATCCTAATCAGATAGCGGACGATTTAAAAAGAAATAATGGTTTTGTTCCGGGTATAAAGCCTGGTAATAGTACTGCTGATTTCTTTGACAAGGTAATGTCTAGGTTATTATTACCTGGATCATTAATTATCGCACTCATAGCTGTTCTTCCAGTTTTTGCTAACGCATTCGTTTTAGAAGGCTTTGCATCTTTTTTTGGAGGTACATCACTACTAATTGTAGTGGGTGTTGTACTTGATACATTGCAACAAATAGAGAGTTATTTGCTCATGCAACGTTATGAAGGTATGATGAAGTCTGGCAAAGTAAAAGGAAGACAAAATTACTCGGTAGCGGGTTAGTATATGGCTAAACAAGCATCAATTGAACAAGACGGTATCATTGTAGAGGCTTTGTCTAATGCAATGTTCAGAGTCAAATTGCAAAATGGGCATGAATTAGTAGCTCATATCTCTGGAAAGATGAGAATGCACTATATAAAAATATTACCTGGTGACAAGGTTAAGTTGGAGATGTCTCCATATGATTTAACTAAAGGTAGAATCGTTTACAGATATAAATAATAAGAGATGAAAGTTAAAGCATCTGTTAAGAAGAGAAGCAGCGATTGTAAAATCGTAAGACGTAAAGGGAAGGTTTACGTTATTAATAAAAAGAATCCTAAGTTTAAACAGAGACAAGGTTAATTATGGCAAGGATAGCAGGAGTTGATATTCCAGATAAAAAAAGAGGAATTATCTCTTTAACATATATATACGGAATAGGTAGAAGTTTAGCAGAAAGTATTTTAACTAAAGCTAACGTTGATCCTAATAAAAAGGTAGCTGACTGGACGGACGAAGAGGCAAATGCTGTCCGTGGTATTATTAATTCTGAGCACAAAACTGAGGGTGTTCTTAGGTCAGAGATTCAATTAAGCATCAAACGTTTAATGGATATAGGTTGTTACAGAGGTCTTAGACATAGAAAGAGTTTACCTTTAAGAGGTCAGCGTACAAAAAACAACTGTAGAACAAGAAAGGGTAAGAGAAAGACTGTGGCAAACAAAAAGAAAGCTACTAAATAATATTATCTGACAATGGCGGAAAAAAGAAAAGATAAAGCAAAAAAGAGAATAGTTGTGGTACAGGCTGTGGGTCAAGTACACATTAAGTCAACTTTCAACAACATTATAATCTCTATGACTAATGAGTCTGGTCAAGTTATCTCATGGTCATCTGCTGGTAAAATGGGCTTCAGAGGGTCTAAGAAAAACACTCCTTATGCTGCACAAGTAGCTGCTGCTGACTGTGCTCAAAAAGCTTATGATCTCGGTATGAGAAAGGCTGAGGTTTTTGTAAAAGGTCCTGGAGCTGGTAGAGAGTCAGCGATAAGAACTGTACAAAATTCTGGGATAGAAGTTACGATGATAAAGGATGTAACACCTATACCTCACAATGGTTGTAGACCTCCTAAGAGAAGAAGAGTATAATCCTAAGTTAAGAAAAAATGGCAAGATATAACGGTCCTAAAGCTAAAGTAGCAAGAAGGTTTAATGAACCAATTTTCGGTCCTAGTAAGGCAGTACAAAAGAAGCCTTACGGTCCTGGTCAGCATGGTAGAACTAGGAGAAGAAAGCAGTCTGAATATGCTATTCAGTTGGCTGCTAAACAAAAAGCTAAATACACCTACGGTGTATTAGAAAAACAATTTTCTAATCTCTTTAAAAAAGCTGCCGCTATGGGTGGTGTAACAGGTACTAACCTTTTACAACTTTTAGAGTCTAGGTTAGATAACACTGTTTTCAGATTAGGTATTGCTCCTACTAGGAGAGCCGCTAGACAGTTAGTTTCCCATAAGCATATCACTGTAAATGGTGTTGTTACTAACATTCCTTCTTGTCTTTTGAAACCTGGAGATGTAGTAGGTGTAAGAGAGAAATCTAAAGCACTTGGTGTTATCAAAAGTAGCATTTCTGCATCTGGTACTGCTAGAAGATTCCCATGGTTAGAGTGGAATAGCACTGATTTGGTAGGTAAGTTAGTTGTTAACCCTCAAAGAGACGAAATACCAGAAAACATACAAGAACAACTTATTGTAGAATTGTATTCAAAATAATTTTAATAGTAACAGTATATTATGTCTGTACTTGCATTTCAAATTCCTGAAAAGGTAGTCATGGATAAGTCTGATGACTTCCATGGTATTTTCGAATTTAGACCTCTTGAAAAAGGCTACGGTGTTACTATTGGTAACGCTTTAAGAAGAATACTTTTATCTTCTTTAGAAGGTTATGCAATCACAGGAATAAAGATTCCTGGTGTATTACATGAGTTTTCTACTATAGAAGGCGTAGTACAAGATGTATCAGAGCTTATCTTAAACCTGAAAATGGTTAGATTTAAAAAGCTTATCGATGATACTGAAACAAAATTCAAAGTTACAGCAAGTATATCTGGTAAAGAACATTTCTTTGCCGGAGACATTCAATCTGACGCTTTTGAAATACTAAATCCTGAACTAATTGTTTGCGATTTAGACTCTAACAAAGAATTAGAAATAGAGCTTACTTTAGAAAAAGGTAGAGGTTATCTTCCAGCAGAAGAAAATAAGCCTGCTGAGCAGGTCTTTGGTTTCATACCTATAGATGCTGTTTTCACTCCTATAAAGAAAGTAAAGTATGCTGTTGAAAACACTAGGGTAGAGCAGAAGACTGATTACGAAAAGTTAGTATTAGATATTCAAACTGATGGTTCTATTCATCCTGAGGATGCTTTAAAAGCGGCAGCTAATATTCTTATACAACATTTTATGTTGTTCTCAGATCAAACTATGTCTTTTGTTGCTGTCAAAGCTGAAGACGAAGAGGTTGTTGATGAAGAGATTCTACATATGAGAAAGCTTTTGAAGACTCCTATAGCTGAACTAGATTTATCTGTTAGAGCCTACAATTGTTTGAAAGCAGCTAATGTAAGATCTCTTGGTGATTTAGCTTCTCTTGAAATTTCTGATATGATGAAATTTAGAAACTTTGGTAAGAAATCTCTTACTGAGTTGGAGCAGTTAATTTCTGATAAGAATTTAACTTTTGGAATGGATTTGGCCAGATATAAATTGGATGAGGAATAATGAGACACGGTAATAAAACAAAATATTTAGGAAGAGATGCTTCCCATAGAAAAGCTATGTTATCTAATATGGCTTCTTCTCTGATAGAAAATAAGAGAATTACTACTACAGTAGCTAGAGCTAAAGCTTTAAGAGTATATGTAGAGCCATTGATTACGAAAAGTAAAAATGATACTACTCACTCTCGTAGAACAGTTTTTTCGTATTTGCAGAACAAACATACTGTAAACATTCTTTTTAGAGATGTTGCTGAGAAAGTAGCTGATAGACCAGGTGGTTATACAAGAATTATCAAACTTGGTAATCGTAAAGGTGATAATGCTGACATGTGTATGATAGAACTCGTTGATTATAACGAGATATACACTCCTAAAAAGAAAAAGGCTGATACTTCTAAATCTAAAACTAGAAGAAGAAGAAGTTCTGGTGCTAAGAGTACGGCTGCTGCTGATGCTGCAACTACTAATGACGC
>WTJX01000715.1 GCA_011524675.1 Cytophagales bacterium | reverse complement strand
ATAATGGAAAGCTCCCAGAGCCTATGGAATCTATGATGTGGAAGAATACTTTTTAGTTACAAGCAAGTGTTATCATGTAAAACATCTAAATCACATTAGATAGATTTAATCTTTTACCTAAAAGACATATTTACTAACAACGCTATTTTTTTATCGAAAATTCACCCTTTTATTCATTTTGTAGTAAATGCTAGATGAATAATTACTGTAAATCCCCTACTCACCTTACAGTAATTATTCTTTTGACTGTATTTCCTTCGGCATCTACCACCATAATGGTATGCTCTCCAATAGTGGGGCTAACCTTTTTATGATGGTATGTTTTAGTAGTACCAATAAATTCATCGTCAAGATACCAAAACAGTTCACTGTCTTTTTTTTGATGTGTGATTTTTAGTATGATCGCTTCTCTTTCTCCTGCCAAATTTTTGGGTAAAAAAACTACTTGCCTAGAGACTGGGTATATAAACTCCATCATAGGTCTATTGTCTGAAGATTCACAATGAGGTAAGACAGAAGGTAAACTTTCGTAATCTGCCATATACTTTTTGTAATACCATGCTTGCAAGGGCGGTAACTGAAAATAAACTGCTTTTTTCATTTCTTCCTTATGGATGCAATGCTGAAACACTCTATAGTGATGATCTTGTGTAACATATATTTGTTTACAATAATCACATACCGTTGTTTTTTCACAACTTTTAGCCACCCTTTGCCAAGAAGTATTTTCACAATAAAGATTTGCTTTTTGTCCACTTTTCTGACAAACTTTCATTTCTTCCATTTGATACAGGGGCTTTGTAAAGCTTGCATCTGTTTTTGTTAGTAGGTCAAACACTCTAAAAAGTATAGGGGCGGCACAAGATGTCCCCGTAAGCATTGGCCTTCCCTCTCCGTCAGCATTACCGATCCAAACACCTACAGTATAATCAGGTGTAAACCCAATAGCCCATGCATCTCTAAAACCAAAGCTTGTTCCTGTCTTCCATGCTATATGCGTATTGTTATTAAAAAACTCCCAGCCCAACTCACTTTCTGGACGCTTTAATAGCTTCATTGCCTCCATTGTATGCCATAGTGCTGCATGAGAAATATCCATATCCCAGTGATTACTTTTTGCGGTTGCATAAGATATAGCTGTTGCTTGCAAAGCTAGACTATCTGACAATGAACCAGCTATGCCAGCATATAAGGTTACCAAATCCCATAGTTTTGTCTCTGCCCCTCCTAGTATGATAGACAAGCCGTAATGATCTGCTGAGTGATGCAATGATGATAAGGGAGATTTTTTGAGTACATCATAAAATCTATGATAGCCATAATCTTGTAACATCTTGACAGCAGGTATATTCAGTGACATGGACAAGGCTTGATTTGCAGGAATAGCCCCCCTATATTGGCGGTCAAAGTTTTTAGGACTGTAGCCCGCTACATTCATAGGCACATCTGGAACAAGTTGTTGAGGCATCAATAAGCCATCATCTAGCATACAAGCATAAAGTATAGGCTTTAAGATGCTCCCACTACTTCGCTCAGCTTGTATCAAATCTACTTGTGGCGCATGTTCTTCTTTGGTATTCGTATTTCCGACATAAGCCTTTATTTTCTTTGTACGATTGTTTACTACCAAAACAGCACCATTCATAATGCCATTAGCTTTCAAAAAATCGCTTTCTTGATTAAGTATGTGTACGCATTGGTTTTGTATCCTCTTGTCAATGGTAGTCTGTACATTCGTTCCTTTTTTACCTTCTTTTTCTGCCAACTGCAATAAATGGTAACATGTATTAGGCAAAGGATAAGGTTTTTGAGGTAATGGTTCTGCTAAGGCTAACTGATAGCTCAATGTATCAAGCACTTCATGTTGCCATAATTTCTCCAAAAGACGATTCCTTTTTTGTAGTAATAAAGATTGATTTTTCCCTGGAAAAATAAGAGAAGGGGCATTGGGCAATACCGCCAAGCAGGCACTTTCTGACCAACTGAGTTGATGTGGTGGTCTGTTAAAATAACGCCACGAAGCTGCCTGTAAACCAACTACATTCCCCCCAAAAGGTGCGTGAGAAGCATATAAGGAAAGTATTTCTTCTTTAGAATAAGACAACTCTGCCCTTACAGCCCATATGACCTCTATCAGCTTTTGATAATAAGTTCTATTTCTATTCCCTCTTGCCATACGCATGAGCTGCATAGTAATGGTACTTCCCCCACGCTTAATAGCAGCTGAGGAGGTATTTTTTATCAATGCCTTAAAAAGAGAAATTGGGTTTACACCCAAATGGTAATTAAAATATTGATCTTCAAAGTAGATAAGAGAAGTAGCAAAGCGATGAGGAACTGAATCTGACTCAGGAAATCGCCACTGCCCGTCTGCGGCTATCTTTGCAGAAAGCAAATGACCGTCAGCACTATATAATAAGGTAGATGTAGGTTTTTGAAATAAATCTGATGGTAAGCAATTATAAAAAAACAAGCCTAGTATTAACAATACTAGGCCTATTTTCTTTTTCTTTGAATTAAGCAATATTCGTAAATACTGCCTGTACATCATCGTCTTCTTCTATTTTATCTATTAGCTTTTCTATTTCTACTAATTGTTCTTCTGTAAAGTCAACGGGTGTAGTAGGGATACGTTTTAAAGTTGAGCTTTTAGGCGTAATTTGTTTGTCTTCCAAGGCTTTGGACAAATCACCAAAACTTTTAAAATCTCCCGTAATATAGATGGTTTTGTCGTGCTGCTCTATTTCTTCTAACCCAAAATCTATCAGTTCAAGCTCAAGTTCTTCAATATCCAATGGAGGCGTTTCTTCATCTTGTTCTATCTCGAATACAGATTTTCTATTAAACATATACTCAAGTGAACCTGTAGGCACTAAAGCGCCATCACACTTATTAAAATATGACTTTACATTAGCTACTGTTCTATTGGTATTGTCAGTGGCACACTCCATGACTACCAATACTCCGTGTGGTCCTTTTCCTTCGTATAATATTTCCGTAAAGTCTGCGGCATCTTTACCAGAAGCTCTTTTGATAGCTGCTTGAATATTATCTTTAGGCATATTTTGTGCCTTTGCATTTTGGATAGCTGTCCGTAGCTTTGCATTCATCTCTGGGTCTGGACCACCCTCTTTTGCTGCTAGAGTAATCAGTTTCCCTAGTTTAGGAAACACCCTCGACATTTTGTCCCAGCGCTTTTCCTTTGCTGCTCTTCGGTACTCAAATGCTCTTCCCATAGTATTTTTATTATCTTAATAGTATGAAATTATTTTTTAGGACTTGAAGGAAACCTTTTTCATTCAAACTAAATGATAAGTAGGCAGACAAAAACAGCCTTTTTTTATCATAAGTATTTTTAGACGACTACTTATGTAGCAAATAGTCTTCATAAAGTCTCCTCTTATTACTAAAATTAACACAAAACGCTATAAACACAAAAGGATTGTTACAGCTTGTAAACAATCCTTTATTATTCTATTTTTTCAAGCATCATTAAGCCACCAAAGAAGTAGCCAACACTGCTATTTTATTCTCAGATACTTCTACCACACCACCTTCTACTTCAAAAGAAGATTCTTCTTTACTCGTATTTACTTTAATAACACCTTTTTCCAAAGAACTAATGATAGGCGCATGATTTTCTAATACTTGAAAAGATCCTTTAGTACCAGGAAATGAAGCTGAAAGTACTTCACCTTCAAACACTTTTTGATCTGGTGTAACAATTTCTAAAAACATAGTTTAATAATTTTCTAAATATAGGTGATATTTTGATTCTTCTTTTTCTCTTTGAACTAGTTTCCCTTCAAAGTATAACTCACTTGGTTTGGATGTTCTGTACCAAATACCTGAATGCTTAACCCATTCCGTCTTACTTATCCATTCTAAAGGATGTGAATGATCCAGCTCCCATAACTCTCTTATAGTTACGTGGGCTGTATTCTCAGATATAACTTCTACATTTGTAATATTAGATACTAAATCTTCATATATTTCATAATTATCATGCCAATGATGATAATAATTATATGCTATAAAAACAGTATCTTCCTTAGGATCTATAAAAGATGCTAAAATATTTATTTCTTCTTCGGCATCTTCAGAGAAATGTTCTAACTTTTCGTTAAACCTTGCGGCTCTTATCAACAATAAACGTTCGTCTATGCTTGTTGATTTGACTAACTCTTGTTTTCTTGATTTCTCACAAGTTCTTTTTTCTGCTCTATCCTTACAAGAATAAAAAAAGGCAACTACAGTTATGATAATTATTGTTATTAATTGTCTCATACTAATAGTTGCCAATATATTTTAATTAAAGAACTTTTATAATTAAGCTACTTCTGCAAGTAGTTTTTCTCCTTTTTGGATAGCTTCTTCGATAGTACCCACTAAGTTAAATGCTGCTTCTGGTAAGTGATCTAACTCACCGTCTATAATCATATTAAATCCTTTGATAGTATCCTTGATATCTACTAATACCCCTTTCAATCCAGTAAATTGCTCTGCAACGTGGAATGGCTGAGATAAGAATCTTTGTACTCTTCTTGCACGGTGTACAGTCATCTTATCTTCTTCTGATAATTCGTCCATACCAAGAATAGCGATGATATCTTGCAATTCTTTATATCTCTGTAATATTTCTTTTACTCTTTGAGCTGTATTGTAATGCTCATCTCCAATAACCTCAGGCGTTAGGATTCTAGAAGTAGAATCTAAAGGATCTACTGCTGGATAAATACCTAGCTCAGCAATCTTACGAGAAAGTACTGTAGTAGCATCAAGGTGAGCAAATGTAGTTGCTGGTGCAGGGTCAGTTAAGTCATCCGCAGGTACATATACTGCTTGTACTGAAGTAATAGAGCCATTTTTTGTTGAAGTAATACGCTCTTGCATCAATCCCATCTCAGAAGCAAGAGTAGGCTGATACCCCACAGCAGACGGCATTCTACCTAGAAGTGCCGATACTTCAGAACCTGCTTGTGTAAAACGGAAAATATTATCGACGAAGAAAAGGATATCTTTACCATCACCTTCACCATCACCATCTCTGAAATGCTCAGCTAGTGTCAATCCAGACAAAGCAACTCTTGCTCTTGCACCTGGAGGCTCATTCATTTGACCGAAAACGAAAGTAGCTTTTGACTCTTCTAAGTCTTCTACTTTTACTTTGGACAAATCCCATCCACCTTCTTCTTCTACGGCATCAATGAAATCTTTACCATAATTCACGATACCAGCCTCAATCATTTCTCTCAAAAGGTCATTACCTTCTCTTGTTCTCTCTCCTACCCCTGCAAATACAGAAAGTCCAGAATACGCTTTTGCAATGTTGTTGATTAACTCTTGAATAAGTACTGTTTTACCTACTCCAGCACCTCCAAACAAACCGATCTTACCACCTTTGGCATATGGTTCGATCAAGTCGATAACTTTGATACCTGTGAATAATACTTCTGAACTAGTAGATAGATCCTCAAACTTAGGAGCTGCTCTGTGTATCGGAAGACCTTCAGTTTTTGGTGGTTGTGGAAGACCATCAATCGCATCTCCTACCACGTTAAAAAGACGACCTTTGACAGCATCACCAGCAGGCATGGCTATAGGGCCATCAGTGTCTATTACGTCAAGACCTCTAGTGAGTCCCTCAGTACCTTCCATTGCTACTGTTCTTACTCTGTTTTCTCCAAGGTGCATTTGCACCTCAAGCACAACTTTTTGCCCGTTTGGCTTAACCACCTCAAGAGCGTCAAGAATATCAGGGACTGTTGCCCCTTCTGCCTCAAAACTTACATCTACTACAGGACCGATTACCTGAGCTATTTTACCTTTGTTTGCCATGATCAGTGAAGTATGTATTACTCGCAATAATTTTGCCTGCAAAACTAAAGGTAATCTAAGCAGATTCCAACTCTTACTAAATCTTTTTTATCCCTTTGTAAAGATTATTTTTGATGTTAAAAATACATTTATAACACTTAGTTATAAGACAAAAGAAACTACAGTAAACAAAAAGCTAGTACACATAAAACCACCTCATATTAGCTTTTATAAAAGCTTGCATTGAGTAGAAGGCACAACAAATAAACTTCACTGAAACCAACACTTTACACAAAAAAAGCTCAATTGCACGATAAATATCGCATCAATTGAGCTTTCTTACAGAAGTAGTGATAGTTTATTTCTAAGCAGAGGCCTTAGGTTTCACTTTTCTTAGTTGTCTTCTTAATGCTTCTACTGCTTCATCAGTAGCCGCTTCAAAAGACACAGCATTTTGCTTTGCAAAAAGTGTTTTACCTGGAACGTTGAGTTTCATCTCAACTACTTTGTCTTTTTTCTCTTTGTCTTTGCTTAATCGAAGAAAAACCTCTCCATCAATAATCCTTCCATGAAACAAATCTAGTTTATCTGCTTTTTTCTGGATGAAATTTAAAAGTTTGATATCAGCATCAAACTTTACTGAACTCATGTGTAGCTTCATATAAAGTGGTTTTTAAAAATTAAACTTACGCTTTAGGGTGTGCTTGATCAAACGTTTTC
>WTJX01000045.1 GCA_011524675.1 Cytophagales bacterium | reverse complement strand
ATTCAACATGACCCCACGTATTCAAATAAACTTAACCACTTACCTACTCAAATGGCTCTTGCTCTCTACAGTCATCGGTGCTTTAATAGGTAGTGCCTCAGCTTTCTTTTTATGGTCTTTGAACTGGGCTACAAATTACCGTGAAGGAAACTTATGGATCATAACTCTACTACCTTTAGGTGGTTTGGTTATCGGATTGTATTATCATTATTTTGGTGAAGATGTAGTGGCTGGTAATAATCAGTTGTTAGACGAATACCATACACCTCAAAAAAAGATTCCTTTCAAGATGGCTCCCTTCGTTTTGTTTGGTACTATCATCACCCATTTGTTTGGTGGTTCGGCAGGAAGAGAAGGCACGGCAGTACAAATAGGGGGAGCAATTGCGGATCAATTTACCAAACCTCTAAAGCTCAATAAAGAAGACAGACGTACATTGCTCATGATGGGAATAAGTGGTGGTTTTGCATCTGTATTTGGTACTCCTCTAGCAGGGACTATTTTTGCTTTGGAAGTTTTATTGATTGGCAAAACAAAATACAACGCTATCTTACCTACACTCTTATGTGCAGTTGCAGCGCACTACTTTTGCAGTCTTTGGCATGTAGGACATACGCACTATCACATAGGTACTATTCCTGCTCTTAGTGCTGAAAGCTTACTTTGGACGATTATAGTAGGCATCCCCTTTGGTTTGGCGGCCATGGCTTTTTCTAAATCTGCACATTTTTGGTCTTCTTTGTTCAAATCAAAAATTAAATATGCTCCATTACGTCCTGTGATTGGAGGCTTCATTATCGCATTTGCAGTGTGGCTTATCGGTACTACTCAGTATATAGGCTTAGGAGTACCAATGATTGAAAAAGCTTTTCATGAAGAGCTCCATTCATATGATTTTCTCGTGAAAATCCTATTTACGACTTTTACCCTCGGAGCAGGCTTCAAAGGTGGAGAGGTAACGCCTTTATTTTTTATTGGAGCGACCTTAGGCAATGCCTTATCGTTTATTGTTCCTCTTCCTGTAGGGTTATTGGCTGGAATGGGCTTCGTTGCGGTTTTCTCGGGAGCAACCAACACACCTATTGCTTGCACGCTGATGGGTATAGAGCTCTTTGGAGCTGACTGTGCCGTATATATTTGTATTGCTTGTGTTATTGCCTACTTATTTTCAGGTCATAGCAGTATCTACTCTTCTCAATTTATTGGTGCTGCCAAGCATTTTTCATTTGCTAGAGATGAAGGAAAAACGATCAAAGAAGTTTGAGCTATAAAATAAGAGCTAAGCACAAAACCTTTTAGTGAAGAATAAAGAAAACTAAAACTCAAAACGTGGTTTACCGAATGCTTTCTATTCATTGGGTAAACCACGTTTAGTTTTCTCATCCAGTACTTAGGTTAAAAACGCATTAAAATCCACCAAACCCAAAATTATAGTTATCTACCATGTCTTTCATAATTTCTCGCAACTCTTTAGTATATAAAGACTTCTTATTTGCTGTCATATATCTCCCCATGAATAGTGTGTTTTCCGTAGAACCTCCAGAATTATAACCTGTATTATTTTTCTTAAATAAAAGTGCTTTATCCTCTTTCAGTTCATCAAAAATACTGCTACTGTTAGAAATAATAAGATCAGGCTGAATATCTTTTTTTACTGCTTCAGCATATTTCTTTTTGAAGAAAAGGTATGGAAAACACTGGATATCAACCTTTAACCCCTTTCTGCTGGCATAATCTACAAAAGCGCTATGCACTAAATTATTAGGTAAGCCTTTATCGTATTGTGTTGCTACCTTCCATATGGTAAGCGTATTTTCCTTTGCTTCTTTGACTACGCCTTCTTTAATAGAAGCATCATCAGAAATAGGGATAACACCCACTGTATTACGTTCTACGATTTCATCTGCCTGTTCGATCCAAGAATAGAGATCTCTGTATCCCCCCATAGCACCTTTAAACCCTCCTTCTGCTGTTATAAAATATATAGAAGGAAAGCCTCTCACCATAAATTGACCCTGTAACTTTTCGTTTTGCTCTTTAATTTTGGCTGGGAGCGTCTTTTTTCTAGGGAAATCTAGTTCTACCAAAACTAATTTATCTTTTGCCCATTTTTCAAATTCTGGATCTTCAAAAACATCACGACGCAATTTGATACAATAGCCACACCAGTCGCTACCTGTAAAATCAAGAAGGAGTGTTTTATTTGACTCTTTGGCTATTTTTCGTGCCTTTTCAAAGTCTGTATGCCATTCTAGTTTTTGAGCAAAAAATTGCAATTGACTAAATATCAAGGCAATGATAAGGATTGATTTAGACTTCATAATTTCTGAAATTTTAGTATATAACTACTTTGTACTATTACAAATTCATTATAGATAAGAGAAGACTTTGCTAAATTATTGTTTACACTTTTTCACAAAAAAGACTAACTCTTATCTGCTTTGAATAAATTAGATTTTTTTCTACAATAACCTAATTATGTGATAAATATAAGGAGAATAAATATCACATAAAAAATTTCACACAAAGATCTTTTCAACTTCATTCACAAAAAAGACAAGATTTTCAACACCTATATAGCGTTTAACCTTAAACTACTACTGGGGCTATCCAATTCCCGTCTTCTTTGATGATTTCTATCAGCTCGTCAAGTGCCTTCTCAGAAGGTACTCCTCTCTTCATTACTTCCTGTCCTTTGTATAAGGTAATTTTCCCTTTGCCAGAACCTACATAGCCGTAGTCTGCATCTGCCATCTCTCCTGGACCATTTACGATACAGCCCATAATACCTATTTTGACTCCTTTGAGGTGATCTGTATGTTTACGTATCATGGCAGTAGTTTCTTGCAAGTCAAACAGGGTTCGCCCACAAGAAGGGCAAGAGATGTATTCTGTTTTGGTCATGCGCGTTCTTGCAGCTTGCAAAATACCAAAGGCTGTCTCGTTGGCAAATTGTAGGTCTTCTGTTGACAGTAATACGCCATCACCTAAGCCATCTATCAGCAAGCCTCCTATATCCACCGCTGCATCGAGTAGTAAGCGTTCTTTATCAACGGTTTCTTGATAGGCTCTTTTGATGATGATAGGTGTTTGAATATTTTGTATAAGTAGTTGAAAGAATGCCCTACGCATGGCAGGCATGGCGTGTATATTTTGGGTAGTCATAATCAAAACAACATCCTTTCTTCCTTTTATACTTTCTATAAATCCACTTCCTTCTTGTGCTATTTGTTCAGCTGTAACTTCAACAAAGTTGAGTACCGCATGTACAGTAAGGGCACGATTCCATTCCACGAAAGTGTATAAAGGAAAAGCATTGACCATATGGCTTTGCCATATGCTTGCGTCATATATGGCTTTGAGTCCGTTGGGTAGCATATCCTCTGCTTTTTGTTTTCCCAAATACACAAAGTCTGCTCCGAGGTCAGACATGCTCCACTTATCTAATAACTCATTGAAGAAATATCCTACTTTTTTCAAAGAAGTTACAGTAATTGGTTCTTTGCTCATATCTGCTATAACTCTTGGTACATTTTCTCCTCCAAGGGTATCACATGTATAGCTAGGGCGTTTTTGGTAATGATAAGGATTAACGGGAGACTGGGCTAGCTCGGCTATGCTTGTATGAGACGCTCTATCTGTATATCTGTCTATGAGTTTTTGTGCTACGGGTGCTTCGTACTCCGGTGCTTCTGTCAAAGAAACGCGTATGGTATCTCCTAGACCATCCTCTAGTAATGTACCTATGCCTATGGCAGATTTGATCCTACCATCTTCTGCCTCTCCTGCTTCTGTCACTCCGAGGTGCAAGGGATATGCTTTCAAGCCTTCTTCTTGTAGCTTGGCTACTAACAAGCGGTATGCCTGTACCATCACTCTGGTATTGCTAGACTTCATGGAGATGACTACTTGATCGTAATGGGCTTTATTGCATATTCTTAAAAACTCTAATGCAGACTCTACCATACCAAGAGGTGTATCTCCATAACGACTCATGATGCGATCTGAAAGGGAGCCGTGATTTGTACCTATGCGCATGGCTGTACCGTGGGCTTTGCATAGCTCTACTAATGGCAAGAACTTTTCTTCTATGCGGTCAAGTTCTGCCTGATAGGCTTCGTCTGTATAGGTGATAAGATCAAACTTTTTCTTATCTGCATAGTTCCCAGGATTTACACGTACCTTTTCTACAATTTTGGCAGCAACTTCTGCGGCATTGGGTGTGAAATGTATATCAGCCACGAGTGGAGTATCGTAGCCCTTGGCTCTTAGCTCTTGGCGTATGTTGGCTAGGTTTTCGGCTTCTTTGATGCTTGGGGCTGTAATACGGATGTATTCACAACCCGAGGCTATCATGCGTACGCACTCTTCTACTGAGCCTTGGGTATCCATCGTATCTACCGTGGTCATGGACTGTACTCTGATGGGGTTGTCTCCTCCCAAAGGAATATCTCCTATGCTTACTTCTGTGGTTTCTCTACGTGCATAGCGTGTGAGGCTTGATACATAGGGTAGGCTAAGCCTTGCGGTATTGTCTAATGTTTGATCTTGCATTGGTAATGATAATGTAGTGGTATAGAAGATAATTTAGGCATTGTAATAATAGTAGCGGTACATCAAAATATCGACTTTACAACACCGTTTTTTAAGATGTTAAGATACAAGACATAAGACATTTTTCTTTAATTTCTTCTGCATTAAGTAGGCAGACAAAAATAATTGTGTTTTAAAAAATGAGTGATTTTAGTTCAGATCAAGGCAGAAAGCAAAGCTTTAGCAAGCTAAAGCGTGTATTTCTAACGATGAGATGGACTAAAATATCCGTTTTTTATCATAAGTATTTTTGGATGACTACTTACGTCTTGTTCAATATGGTACATTATCACTTCTAACCACTGAAAACATGCTTTAGTTTACTTCTTGTGGAGTAATAAGTTATTGCTTCGGCGGTATGCCTACGGCTTCACCATCGACCACTATTTTGCCTAATTGGTTTTTGCAATAGGTCTTAAAAGTTACATAGCCCCTTCTTTCGTCCTTTTCTTTTACTTCTACAGTAGTTGAAATCTCGTCTCCTATCTTTACTGGACGTTTGAACTGTGAAAACTGTGATACATAGACAGAACCATAACCTGGAAAATCACAACCTAACACTTTGGAAATGAAAGAAGATACTAGTGCTCCATGCGCTATTCTCTCTTTGAAAGGTGTAGTAGCAGCAAAGTCTGCATCAAGATGCAATGGGTTGCTATCACCGGAAACAGCAGCAAAAGTATTTATCATCTCTTCGGTAACAACTCTAGTATCTGTATAGCTATCGCCTAGCTTCAATTTGTCAAATGTATTCATAGTGCTTATCTTTTGAACAAAGGTACTAAACTTTTGTTTTTTGTATTTTGATTTTTGTAATTTCATTCTTCAGTGTTTCTTGAAGTGTAGGTTTTCTTTATAATAAACCAACTGATTTTTTACAATGACAAAACTGGGAGGTAAGCACATTGACTTGCTCATCAAAATCAAAACGTTCTTTACTGACTACTTTCTATAATCTCTATGCTAAAAAAGTTAATCAATCCGTACTATCACTCTCCCACTAATAACAGCCTAGACTTGTTGTCTATTCATGTTCCTCGAAGTGGAACAAGTGCTTTCAAAAAGTTGCTACAAAAGCTCTATGGTAAGTCGGCTATCATGTATGCTTATGACGAAGCTAAATTAGAAGCGATAAGGGAAGGTAAAAAACTAGCAATGAACACACGGGTATTGCACGGTCCCTTTCCTGCTAGTCAAGCACTAAAAAATCAATTTCCCGATGCAAAGCTTATCACATGGTTGCGTGACCCTGTGCAGCGCGTCATCTCTCATTATTACTACTGGAAGGATATTCCGCCACATGGCAACCCAGACCATGACTTGTTTTTAACAAGAACATATACGATAGAAGAGTTTGTAGAGGAATTTTCTATTCACTTACAAGTAATGTCTCTCTTTCAATCTTTTGAAGTAAGCGACTTTGATTTTATAGGTATTGCAGAAAATTATAGTTCAGAAATCATTGGGTTGGCTCAACTAATGCAATGGAAACGTTATCCTGACTATAGAGTACATCTCAATGAAAATAAAACGTTGACCCATAGCACAGAAATGAAACTAAAAGAACTATTAAAAGATGAAATAGCAATCTATGAGGAAGTGAAGAGAGCTAGAGATATGTTATGAATTATGAGTGATGAGCTTTTCAATGTTTAGTGATTAGAGATTAGTGTTTAATGATGATGTGTTATGTATTATGAGTGATTTCAATTTACGGTTGGACGATTGACTATTTACAATATTTAAAACGTATAGACGTATTGACTTAGAGACGTGATTATTCCACGAAAGTGGCATAACTTAATGAATAATGGGGGCTAGTGATTAATGTTTAGTTGTAATAGTTGATAGTTTCTGCCTTTATCCGAGTAATGAAAAAATTAAAAGAATTAAAAAATGAAGGGGTCACAGTGATTAACGATTAGTATTAGACAAACTTTGGACTTTGTACTAATGACTTAGTA
>WTJX01000376.1 GCA_011524675.1 Cytophagales bacterium | reverse complement strand
ATAGCGGATAGCCCGACCCGAAGGGAAACGCCCTAACTTCGTAAAGTAGAACTAAAGTTTTAAACGTAAAAAGAAAGCCTAACGGTTCTTGGAGTAAACACTTATCATCGTAAACTAAAACTAGAGATACTACACTATTTTAGCCATGATAAAATACATAGAAATAGAAGGTTATAAATCTATCCAACACATGCAGTTGGAGCTAAAGCCAATAAACGTATTGATTGGTAGCAATGGTGCTGGCAAGAGTAACTTTGTCTCTTTTTTCAAAATGCTTGATGCCATTTACAATCAAAATCTGAGACAATTTGTCGTGAGAGAAAAAGCAGATAACATTCTTCACTTTGGCAGAGAATATACTGAATATATGTTTGGAAAGATGATTTTTGTAAATGATGACAATTCTCCAAACAATGCTTTTTGGTTCGCATTAAAACAAGACAATGTAGGAGGCTTGTATATAGATCAAGAAGCTTATGGTTATGACGTATCTAGGAAAGATAATTATAATAATTATTTCACTTCTCAACATTTAACTGAAAGTGCTATATCAACCATGTCTGGGTTTCGATATACATATATCAATCGATACCTAAATGAAATTCAAGTATATCATTTTCATGACACTTCATCTACCTCTAAGTTAAGAAGAGCTTGTGATATCAACGACAATCACTTCTTAAAATCAGACGGCAGAAACCTTCCCGCTTTTTTATATTACCTACAAGTAAGACACCCCAAATTATTTAAACGAATTGTAAAGACAATTCAGTCCATCGCCCCATATATCGATAAATTCATACTCGAACCCAATAGGTTAAACCCTCATGATATTGAGTTAAGATGGAAAGAAAAAAGTGATGCTAATTCTAATTTTGGAGCTTATCAATTCTCGGATGGCACATTACGATTTATTGCTTTAGCAACAGTACTCATGCAACCCGAGCCACCTTCTGTGATAGTAATAGACGAACCAGAATTGGGCTTACACCCAAAAGCCATTACCAAACTAGCCGCCTTAATCAAAATGGCATCTAAAAAAACACAGTTGATTATTTCTACTCAATCTGTAAATCTAGTCGATAGCTTCGAGTCAGAAGATATCGTAACAGTAGATCGGAACAAAGAAAAAAACCAGTCTGTTTTTAATCGTCTGAATGCTCAAAAGCTCGAAGAATGATTAGAAGAGCATTCTTTGGGCGAACTATGGGAAAGAAATATTATTAACAATGGATATGAAATCTCAAAGATTACTGTAAAATAGCCTTTTATCTCATCAGTTTTGGAACTTTAAAGTCATTAAATTACTTTTATATAAATGACATCACTACAAAAAGAAAACAACAAGGAATTTCACAACACTGGTAAAAGAATTAGAAAAGCTATTCAAGACTTGAACAAAGAATCTAGTTCTAAAAAGAAAGAAACACCTACACCAAATAGAAAACCATCACTTAGTACATTTTGAGTAATCCAACTCTGATAGTCATAGCGAGTCCAAATGGAGCTGGTAAATCCCCTATTTCAAATAACCTAATATCGCCTCTACATAAAAATAAAATCACAGAAACTAACCTTTTTCGTGATTTTCAATCTTAAGCTAAAACAAGTTTACTAAGATTGAGACCTAATTTAGATCATGCTGAACCTAACGTACAACAGTTTTTGCTTGCAATATAATTCTTTGTTATTTGTCTAAGCCAGTCAGGTGTTTCAAGACCTTATTCAAGTCAGTCTCATTTTCTTTGTTAGCAAAAATCGTAATATAATGGGTTAAAGCATCTTCATCAGTTAAAATAACCGTTTCTCTTACTACATTGTCATCGGCTTTTCTGTCAAACAAGCTATTAAATAAATTATATCTAAATTCTTGGGGACTTACTTCTTTATTTCTTTTGCTTATTTCTGCATCATCACAGTAGTAATATAAGATTGCGTTATGATCGTATAAAAACCTTTCAACATAATCAGAAAAGATAAATAAGGTTTTGAGATTGTTTGTTTGCTTAATTACTTTTTCAGTAAGTGCAACATCAAAGAGGGGTATTGATAAATCAGGAATTAAACTAGATTGGTACTCTTTGAAAGAAATAATATACTCATTACCCTCTTCTGTGGTAATGTTATAAGAAAACTCACTCATTAAAGACTATTAGGAATCTCTTTACCAAAGTATTTGACCTGTAATTCCTTTTTCCTAGCTTTTTTCTCTGCTCTTAGCTTTTTCACTAGGGCTGATTGCTGAGGAGTAGGGTTTTGAATTACTGTAGTTTTTGAATCTTTCATTAATACAAATATACAAAATTTTTAAACTAAGACTCTTAGCATTAAGTTTTTAAAAAAAACATACAGCGTATAACTGTTTTTAACCCAATAACTCATTAAAATCAAGACTTATAGTAAAACAAAAACTAAATTACTGCTGAATAGTACGAAGTATAAAGTACCAAGTACCACGAAAGGAAAGCATTTAAAAAAGATAGTCTATTGACTTTTAAGTACTCAAACAACTTAAAAGAAAACATTCTTTGTACTTCCTACATTCAACTAGCTTCCTATCTACTATAGTTGACCAAAAGCCCTCCATATTTTCACCCCTAGTGTTATGTTTTTAGTTTAAAAGTTATTAGTTTTTGAGCTCAAAAATTCAAACAAAACAGTCATGCCCAAAATGCACGTAGAAAAATCAATCGCTATCAATGCCACAACAGAAAAAATAGCGACAGTTCTAAAAAACTTTAATGAATGGAAAGCATGGTCTCCTTGGCTAATCATGGATCCACAAGCTACCGTAACCATTGCTGATGATAACAAATCATATGCTTGGGAAGGAAAAAGAGTAGGTGAAGGAAATATGGTGATAGACAATGTCATAGCAAACGAAGAGATAAATTACTCACTTACCTTTCTAAAACCTTGGAAATCCAAAGCAAAAGTCAAGTTTGTATTGACGCAAGAAAATGAAAATACTAAGCTTACATGGTTGATGGATAGTAGTCTTCCTTTTTTTCTGTTTTTCTTAAAAAAAATGATGACAGCATTCATAGGCATGGACTATGAAAGGGGCTTGACAATGCTCAAAGAATACATAGAGCAAGGAGAGGTAAATTCTACTTTAGGATTTGAAGGCATACATACGGTTGATAGTTGCCAGTATATCGCAGTAAAAAGAACATGCTCTGCAGAAGAACTAGAAAAATCTATGCCCGAAGACTTTGGTAGAGTATATGCCCCATTGATGGAAAACATGGATAATGTAGCAGGCAACCCATTCACGATATATGACAAGTGGGATGTGGTCAATAATAAAGTAAACTACAAAGCATGCGTCCCAGTAAAGGAAATACCTAGTGAGCTAGCAGAAGGCATTTTCTCTGAAAAACTTCCTCAACTAAAGGCAAACAAGATCAAACATACTGGAGCTTACCACCATTTGGGCAACGCTTGGACAGCCGCTTACAGCATGGGAAGAAACAAAGAGTTTAAAATAAATAAGAAAACACCACCTTTTGAAGTTTATCTCAATAGCCCAAAAGATACCGCTCCCAAAGACTTGATGGTAGAAGTATTTATCCCTGCAAAATAATAAAGCTTATCTCTGAATAGTACAAAGTACCAAGAGAAGGAATGTATGCTATTATATACAAGGCGCTGCACAACTTATGTAGCGCCTTTTTTTTATAAAAAATTCATTACGAATAGTATTCTTATTCTGTAATTTATTATTTTTATAAATCCGCTATTATCCCGTATAAATTCTGTAAAGGATAGTAAAGTAAATCACAAAAAACACTTCATCAAAACATATAAAAAACAATGGAAATAAACACTAAAAGAAATAACGTAGCCATCCTAATTATTACACTCAGCATTTTCTTACTTCTCTTTTTTCTGTACAACGAAGCAATGACAAGTCCTGATAAAAATAGCCCTACAGGAATGTACTTTTTGATTGTAAGCATCATCATTGCTTTAGCCTTATTCCAAAACTTTTTCAATCGTTTCATCGCTACCAGAATCTTAAAAACCAAAGGGATAAAAAGTAAGTTCATACACAAAGAAATAAACTGTCAGATGGAGTATTTAGAAGAAGATGGTAGTTTAGTATCTTTTTACAGGAAAGACAGAATAACCAAATTAAGTCTCAAAAAAAACACTACACCCAATATTTACTTGTACATAGACAAAGGCGAAATTCGTAATATCTCCACAATCAATTGTGGGCATCAGCAAAACGGATTGACACAAGTAAACTTTATAAGTAACCTAGATCAAAAACACATTATAAACAAAAGTCACTGCTCCACATACTACCTAGAGTGCAAAAATGCTTTTCTTGGTAGCAAACAGACATACAATGAAGTAGAAGTAAGCAAAGAATTTTGGAATATCGAAATGATGCATTATTGTTTGCAATATAATCTGAGCGTAATACTTCCAAAAGGTAAGCTATATGACTGTGAACTATATTATAAAGAGATAGGTGATTCAAAAGAAGAATGGCATAAAAGCAATGATTTTATGCCATTGAAAAGAAGAAATGCTCAACATGACATCATAGACATCAGCATAACACAGCTTAAAATAGGTGAGGTGTACCGATTAGTATGGTACTTGAACGTTTAAAACACTTCAGTAGAAGTGTTTTAAGAATGACCCCCGCCAACATTAGCTATTAATTCTACTTTACGAAGTTAAACATAGAAAGAAAACCTAACAGGTTTTCCCCCTGTAGAGAAAGCGACTAAGTACTTTAGCTAACTTTATAATAGTAAGTCATGTTTAGTACTTTTACATGTCTGTGAGTAGTAGAGGCTAGATTTTTTCATGTTACTTTTCCTTAGATGCCCAAGCGTCGGGAGCAAATAAAGTAGGTTAGAGTAAAACCTTATAAAAAAACCTAGTGTAATTATGAGTTGTGATTTTATACAAGAATCATAGTAACCAAAAAACAAGCCTGTGGAGGTTTCTTATCCAGTAAATAAGTCAAAAATCGGTAAGTCATGCGATGACACCGAAAAAAGTCTTACTACACTCTTTATAACAAATTTAAAATCATTGATTTTCAGCTCATTTACTGGGGAATCTCCAAGGGCGAAACCGCACAACACTAATGATACAGCGTATTGAATAACTCATTATAAACAAATTACATACATAAATTAAAAACTGTAACAAACATAGAAATACAATAGCTTTCACTTGGAATTTGAGCTTTGGAAATACAACTTTGCTTTATGGTTGTATTTCCAAACGCAAAAATAAACATAGGACTATCCATCACCGAAAAGAGAGCAGACGGATTTCATAACCTAGCTTCTTGTTTTCACCCTATAGGATGGAAAGATATTTTAGAGATTATACCGTCAAGTACTACTACACAGTTTAGTTCCTCTGGTATTGACATCCCTGGCGACCCATCAAGCAACTTATGCTTGCAAGCCTACGAACACTTGAAGCAAGATTACGACCTCCCTCCCGTCTTGATTCATCTGCACAAAATCATTCCTATCGGCGCAGGGCTTGGCGGTGGTTCGGCAGATGCAGCCTACACCATCATCAACCTCAACGAACAATTTTCGTTAGGACTCACCACTGCACAAATGATTACCTATGCCCGTCAATTAGGCAGTGATTGTGCTTTCTTTATTGAAAACAAGCCTACTTTTGCCATAGAAAAGGGAGATGTATTCCAAGACATCAAGCTTGACCTATCCGAATACTATATCTTATTGGTCAACCCAGCGATCCATATCTCCACCCAAGAAGCCTATGCTGGCATAAAACCTCAAATGCCAAGCCATGATTTGAAGAATACATTAGAAACTTCTCTCCCACTTTCGTGGAATGAAATCGTGCTGAATGATTTTGAAAAGCACTTATTCAAAAGCTACCCCCTCTTGAAAGACATAAAACAACAACTCTATGAGGCAGGAGCATGCTACGCCAGCATGACAGGCTCTGGAGCAACAGTATATGCCATTTTTGATAAAAAACCACCTCAACTCACTTTTGACAAAAAATATACGGTGAAAAGTCTCAAATTAGATGATTTCTAAAAATTACATGCTTAACTTTGTGGCAATAAATTAATTATCATCTGATTTTAAGATCGTAATCATTCAAAATATACAATTATGAAAGTTACCGTTGTAGGTGCTGGTGCTGTAGGTGCTAGCTGTGCAGAATACATAGCCATCAAAGATTTTGCTTCTGAAGTAGTAATTCTTGACATCAAAGAAGGATTTGCCGAAGGTAAAGCAATGGATTTGATGCAAACTGCTTCTTTAAACTCTTTTGACACCAAAATTGTAGGTAGTACCAACGATTACACAAAAACAGCGGGTAGTGATGTTTGTGTCATCACTTCTGGTATTCCTAGAAAACCAGGGATGACGAGAGAAGAGCTTATCGGCATCAATGCAGGTATCGTAAAGTCTGTTACAGAAAACTTATTGAAGCACTCACCAGATACCATCATCATCGTAGTATCTAATCCTATGGATACCATGACTTATTTGGTACACAAATCTACAGACCTTCCAAAAAACAAAATCATCGGTATGGGTGGTGCTTTGGATAGCGCAC